>QHVI01000069.1 GCA_003223515.1 Candidatus Angelobacter sp. Gp1-AA117 | reverse complement strand
CCCGCTTGCGCCGAATCCAAAGCTTGAGTTCCTTGCTCCCCTCATCAATCTCGTGGCGATAAACCCGATATCCGGGCCAGTCCAGGATTCTCGTGAATTCATTGTCGGTTGGCAAACTCAGAGTTTAGCCTACCCCAGCAAAATACGGCCTCTCTTACAGATTCCTGCTCAGAGCCTATAATAGCTTGCATCTGCTGCTGGCTAAGGTGGCTGACAAAATCACGATTGTGACAACAAACTACGACAATCTTCTGGAGCAGGCTTTCGCGGAAGCAGGCAAGCCTTATGATCTTGTAGTCTATCCTGCTGACAACGCTGAATATGCCAATGGTGTTCTGTGGTGGCCTCACGGCCAGCCAGAACCCAGAAAGATGAAATCCAGTGACATTGATGTAGAAGACCTTCGCCAGACGAATGTGATCTACAAAATGCATGGCACAGTCTGGAAGGATTCTCCCGTATGGGACAGCTTTGTGATTACTGAAGAAGATTATGTAAGGTTCCTCTCACGCATCAAGAATGCGGTTCCGGCAGCTTTTCGCAGGCATTTTTCGGCCCGCTCATTTCTTTTTCTTGGATACGGGCTCAGGGACTGGAACCTGCGTGTTCTGCTCAAAGAGGTCAGTGTGTCTGAGCGTAAATCGTGGGCGATCATGAAAGCCCCAACATCGTTGGAAAAACGGCTCTGGGCACAGCGAAAAGTAGACCTGTACGATGTTGATCTGGTCAACTTTGTAGACGAGATGGAAAAGGAAATTGAGCGCAATGCCCGCTGATCCCACATCTCCCTACATCGGACTGCGTCCTTTTCGGGAAGAAGACCGGCCATTCTTTTTTGGACGTGAACGCGATACGCGCGTTATAGCTACCAATGTAATGGAAGAGCCTTTGACGGTGCTCTATGGAGCGAGCGGCGCCGGAAAGAGTTCCGTCTTACAGGCTGGAGTCGTTCCTCACATCCGGCAGCTTTCCAATGTGGCAGTCGTGTACTTCCGCAACTGGCAGAGCGATTCCTTTCTTGAGGAAATACAAGCTACTATTGTAAAAACCATCACGTCCGATTTGGCAGACCTGCTGGCTAACTCTGGCCGGAAAGTTTTTCTGCTGCTGGACCAGTTCGAGGAATATCTTCTCTATCATTCAGAAAATCAAAAGGCCCACAAATTTGACGGTCTTCTGGCGCAACTCGTAAATCGCGACGATATTCCCGTGAAGGTACTGATTGGCATCCGTGAAGATGGATTATCAAAACTGAATGAACGGTTTTCCATCCGGATTCCGGACCTGCTTAACAACACGTTGCAGGTGGAGCGCCTTAGTGTTGAGGCTGCGCGCAATGCCATCGAAAAGCCTCTTGAGATCTTTAATACTATGCCGGCTGCCGCAGGTTATACCTTTAGCATCGAACCGGCTCTGACCGAGGCGGTTCTGGAACAGGTACAAGAAGGTCGAACCAGCGTGAGCGATTCATCTGGGCTGGGCACGCGTTCGGCCAAAGTTGCTCAGATTGAAACTGCTTATCTTCAGCTTGTATTGACCCAGCTTTGGTATGCCGAACGGCAAGAGGGTTCTACTGTCATGCGGCTGGAAACCCTCACAAGATTGGGGGGGGCCAGCCAGATCGTTCGTGACCACGTCCAGAGTGTGATGCAGCGTCTGGAGAATGATGAAGAAAGAGATATCGCTGCCCGCCTGTTTCTGTATCTTGTTACTCCCTCCCGCAGCAAAATAGCCCAGAGAACTGAAGACCTGGTCTGCTTCGGTGAGGCTCCGGACGAAAATGTGAAAAACGTCTTGAACACGCTTGCGGCCAAGGAAGAGAGCAGGATCTTGCGCCGGTTGTCCAACCCTGAGCAGTACGAGATATTTCATGATGTTCTCGCCCAGCACATCCTGGAATGGCGCCGGGGCTATGATGAGGAAAAAAGGCTGAAAAAGCTCGAGCAGGAGCAACAGGCCGAAGCGGCACGTAAGCAGCACGAACTCGAACAGGCGCAAGCTCTTGCTGGAGAGCAACAGCTCCGAGCTGACCAGCAGGCCGCAGCCGCTCGTAAATTCCGTATTCTGGCAGTCTATCTTGTTGTACTGACAATTCTGGCGGTTCTGGCTGCGGTTTATGGTTTCTGGGAGAAGAGACAAGCAGACGAGTATGCTACACAAGCAAACCGCAATGCCCAAGATGCAGATACTGCGAAGGAAGTAGCGAACTCCGAAAAAAGCCGAGCAGAAGCCGTGTTGCAGCAATTGCAAGCTGTTAATGCAGAAAAAGAGGGAAAAACCCAAGAAGCAATAATGCTGCGCGAAGCTGCTGCCCTCAGCCAGCAACAAGCCGATTTGGCTGCACAACGAGCACACCAGCAGGGGTCTGTCGCCACCTCAATGGCCGAGGAATTAGCGCAAGCCAAAGCTGACCGTGACAAGAATGCATTACAGGTGCAATCGCTGCAGAAAACCCTGGATGACACTCAGCACAAATTGGAAAATGCACAGGCAGAATTACTTAAGCTGCAACCTAAACCTGCAAATCCATCACCAACAGTACAGCGACTCGCCAGCGATCCGAAGGCAGACAAAGTTGACCAAGGAAAAGTAGCAACACAGACGCAAGCACCAGCAAAACTTTATTTCAAATGATCTCGAATCGCGATACAAGGCGAATCAAACAAATCTCGAAGCCATCAAACTGCGCCGACAAAGCCAAAATGATGCCGTGCCTCTTGTGTTTTATAAGATGATCCCTGAACCGCTTCCCGGCATGTCTGCCTTGCCGGGCAAGACATTCATCATTTTGTTGCCTCGAGATAAAGCCACTGACTTGGGATTTGATACGGTGAATGTCACCACAGACGAACTGGCCCCAAAAGGCAAACTAGTACTGAGCTTCAAGAACTCCTTCGTCAGTTGGTCTCCAGAACCAATCATCCGCACTAAATGACCTAATTCTGATTTCAAATCCCTATTACCTGCATTTAAGATTAGTGTCAATTGTTCTAAAAGATCACAAATGAAGCAAAATGAATTTCATGCTACACATCTCGCGGTGCCATACTGCATTTTTGAATTAACGTTTTGATGAAAGGAAAACCAATGCAAAAGCGCAAACTTGGAAAAAGCAATCTGGAAGTTTCGGCCATTGGGCTGGGCTGCATGGGGCTGAGCTTTGGGCTTGGTCCGGCTGTGGACAAGCAGACGGGAATCACGCTGATCCGGGCTGCCGTGGAACGCGGCGTGACGTTCTTCGATACCGCCGAAGTCTATGGGCCATTCACGAATGAAGAACTGGTCGGCGAGGCGCTGGCCCCGTTTCGTGAGCAGGTGGTGATCGCCACCAAGTTCGGGTTTAAGATCGAGAACGGCAAGCAGGCCGGCATTGATAGCCGTCCGGAGCACATCAAGGAAGTCGCCGAGGCCTCGCTCAAGCGGCTGAAGACCGACCGGATCGATCTCTTTTACCAGCACCGTGTCGATCCGAATGTGCCCATTGAAGACGTTGCCGGGGCGGTGAAGGAGCTGATCCAGCAGGGCAAGGTAAAGCACTTCGGGCTCTCGGAAGCCGGTGCGCAGACCATTCGCCGCGCCCACGCTGTTCAACCGGTTACGGCGCTGCAAAGCGAATACTCGCTGTGGTGGCGAGAGCCGGAAGCGGAGATACTGCCAACTCTGGAAGAGCTCGGCATCGGGTTCGTTCCTTTCAGTCCGCTGGGCAAAGGCTTCCTCACCGGCAAGATCACCGCAGACACACAGTTCGACAAGAACGATTTCCGCAACATCGTCCCTCGCTTTACCCCGGAGGCGCGCAAAGTGAACCAGGCCGTGGTCGATCTCATCAGCAAGGTGGCAGAACAGAAGAAGGCCACGCCCGCGCAGATCGCGCTGGCTTGGGTGCTGGCACAGAAGCCGTGGATGGCGCCGATTCCGGGCACTACGAAGGTGCATCGCCTGGAAGAGAATGTCGGAGCCGTTGAAGTGGAACTTACACCTGAAGATCTCCGCCAGATCGACAGTGCTGTGGCCAGGATTCCGGTGCAGGGAGAAAGATACCCGGAAAACCTGCAGAAACTGATCAATCGCTGAAGATTGCACTCAGCCCCAGGTTTACCGCAGCGTGGCGAGCCACAACCAAACGGCTTTAACCGCAGAGAACGCAGAGAGCGCAGAGGAAGGCAAGTAAGGCGCGAATGACGCGAATAGCGCGAATTTACGCGAATTTTTTACGTGCAAGTTTCGCTGATAATTCTTCGCACCTTGAGACGAATTTGATTGTTAGCAATACAGAGGGCGCAGAGGGCGCAGAGGAAGAATAGAGAAGAAGGACTTGAGGGAGTAGGGTGTGAACAAGTCCGCGCGAAGATACAATAGTGACGCGATGACAGCACTCTCCGGATGGCAGAACTTCTATGTGATCATGGGATCGTCTGCCGGTGCATTGATCGGGCTGCAGTTCGTCACCATGACCCTGATTGCGCAGATCCCGATGACCCGGGACGGCGCTCAGGCCGGCAGCGCGTTTGGCACACCCAACGTCATTCATTTTGGGACTGTGCTGCTGCTCTCCGGCATTGCCTGCGCTCCATGGGACGCGGTCAGCCCTGTCGCAGTTCTCTGGGGCGTGATAGGAGTCATTGGCGCAGGATACACGGCCCTTATCTTTCGGCGTATGAGAACACAAACGGCATACCAGCCCGAGTTTGAGGACTGGTTGTGTCACGTTGTGCTGCCCTTCATTGCCTACCTGATGCTGGCTGTACTGGCCTGGGTCACGATCTCTCATTTGCGCGGAGCCCTGTTTGGCATCGCTGGCGTGGCGCTGCTCCTGCTGTTCACCGGCATTCATAATGCCTGGGACGCCGTCACGTATCACGTCTATGTCAGAAAACCAACACACCAGGAATCGCAGCCCAGAGGAGCCCCAACCAAATCCGTTTTTACCGCAAAGGACGCAAAGGACGCAGAGGAAACCTGAAGCAGTTTGTGCGTAATGAATTTGAAATACTTCCCGAAGGTTGGCGAGGTGGTCTGCTGCAGCGTCCCGCGCCAACGCCGCCGCCTCAGACCGGGACGAATGCCTATGTGTGCTCCATGCAGGTAGAGAATTTCGATACGGTCGCGCAAAAAAATTATCGATCAGGGCGGCCAAGTGGCGTTACCAAAATTTGCAGTGCCCGGTACCTGCTGGCAAGGGTATTTCGTGGACACCGAAGGAAATACGTTCGGAATTTTCGAGGCTGATGAGCGGGCGAGATGATCGCCAAACCTCAGCCGCCCGATTCTATCTGCTTTTGGCGATATTGCTTGTCAATGTTTTACAATATTCATATGCGCAGTGCGAAAACTGTTTCGATCACGCTCCCTCCTGAGCTGCTGGTTAAAGCACAAGAACTGGCCGAGCGTGAGCACCGTACCATGAGCGAATTGTTCAGGGAAGCTTTGCGGCGCTATATGGCGGCGGATTCAGAATGGCGTAATCTCCTTACTCGAACTCGTGCCAAAGGCAAAGCTCTGGGCATTACGAGCGAGGCGGATGTGGAGCGTCTTTCGGCTGAATATCGCCGCGCGAAGCGGCGATGACCCGGGTCGTTCTCGATACGAACGTCTATACCTGATTCCAAACGTGCTCTGACGAGGGCCTTTCCTTTACTCCGTCGGTGTAGCACTCGGCGGTTCGAAGGGGCCGCAGCGTCCCCGCCAGCGTCCCCGCACTTTTTCCCGTTCTTCGGGCGTCATCTGATCCCAGCGCTGTTCCCAGCGGCGGCGCATATTGGAACGGACATGACCGCGCCATCCCAGTCCGCCGAACAATATCCGGCAGAGAACCAGCAATCCCAGCGCCTGCCAGAAGGTGATCTGTCTCCATCCCACGATCTGCGGCACCAGCCAGTTCCAAAGATGCATGATGATCTCGCCGCCGATGAAGGCAAAAAACACCATGCCCAGGATGGCCACCGGGGCCATCCAAATCAATTTCTTTCTTCCAGGTCTCATAGCATGTTCCTTATCATTTCGTGAGTTCGTCGTAGATGTCCTGCAACCGTTCGCGCAGATGAAGCACTGCGTAGCGCTTGCGCGTGATCAAGGTGTTCACGCTCACGCCGGTCTCGGCGGCCATTTCCTTGAAGCTGCGCCCTTCAACCTCATGAGCGATGAAGGCTTCACGCTGCGCCGCGGGCAGTTCTTCAAGCGCAATTTCCAGTTCATCCAGCATCACATTGCGGAAATAAATCGCCTCCGGCCCGGCATCTGGCGATGGCAACAAGTCTTCAATCTGCAACATCTCACCTTGCTCATCTTCGATGACCGTATCACTGAAGAGCTCGGGCTTCTTTTTGCGAAACAGATCGGTGATGCGGTTGCGCGCCACGCTGAAAAGCCATCCGGTCACGTGCTCAATAGGCATCAGCAGGCGATTGGCTTCCACCAGTCTGGAGAAGACGTCCTGCAGAATGTCTTCAACATCGGCAGGATCGGGCACGCGCCGGCGGATGAAATTGCGCAGCCGGGACCGCTCCTTGGTCACGATCTCGGAGATTTGACGATCCTGTTCGCTCATTGCGGCGATGCTCACCGGCTCAGCCATCCCAATTGTGTAGACGAATGAGGGCTGGAAATATTTTAGAGATTGAGACGTACTTATTTTGCCGCTGATCAACGCGGATGACGCTGAAAAAGCGAAGTCAACCACAGATCAACACAGATGAACACGGATACATAGGAGACCACCAAGAAAGGATCAAAGCCATGAATCTCAGTTAAGCACGTACAGCATAAGCCTCTGTTCTGCGTGGGACCGGATTCTCCTGATATCTCTTTCTGGAACGCAGCCGAACCCGCCAGAAGATTATCAGCAGCAGCGGCAGGAAGCTCAAAGCAAAAAGCATTCCTGACTTGCGCATGAAGACGGGGAAGAGATGTGCTCGCGCTATGAATACTGATCCTGCGGCGACGAACAGGGAGAGGCACATGCGCGAAAGATGGCGCGCAAGTCGTTGTGTACCGGTGATGCTGCCACGAACCAGCATGCGGAGATCGCCGATGGCAAAGAACAGGGACAGGAACCCAAAGATGAAGAACGCACTGCGGACGTCTCCACTCTTCGCAGAGGTTGGACTATGCATGAACCCAAAACCATAGCTGAAAAGGAAAGCGCTGAGCGCCAGCGGCACCATGAGGGCTGCCTTATCGAAGCTGCCTACGCGGCCATCCCGGCGCCTTGCCGTCCACCATGCCGTGATTACCAGATAAGCAGTCAGAATTCCCATGCAGGGATTCACTATCTGGTGTTTCATGAAGCCGAGGTACCCTCCAGTTCCCCCCAGCATAAGCATCGATACGACAAATACATTTCCAGTGATACGGTGCCGGTTGGAGCCCTTACGAAGAAAGGCTGCGGCAAATCCCGAGAGCAAGCCCAGCGTGCCGCCGGCGATATGAAGAGCCAACATAGGCGAGAATTGCATGATGAACCACCAGCGCTGAAGCGCTATTTCTTATCGTGGATTTTTCTCCGGACTAAAGTCCGGAGCTTCCACCATTTAAATCGGGCCACGGTAGCGGCGCAGGCGTACGGCTGCTGCGAGGAAGGCTGCGGCTATGGCCAGGCCTACCCACAGTCCCGGCTCGCTGAAAAAGTTGGCGGGGATGAGTTTTGCCAGTGGATCCATCGGGGCGCTGCCCGGCGTCATGGAGACGGACGACTCCGGCCCGGTCAGGCGACGCACCAACATGTCAATGAAATGCGAAGTGTTGAATGCGATTTTCTCGACTACAAAAATCACAAAGGGCGGCAGGAACGCCCATATAAATGGCGCGCGCGGCGCCCAGGCTGAAACCAGCAGCAGCCAGCCATAAATGGGTGCGTACCAGAGCCCATGAACGGTCAGCAGGTGATAGAAGAGCGTAACCGATACGTGGAAGAATGCGGCTTCTCTCCAAATTGCCCCCAGGCCCGGGCCGCTTCCCAGTAATACCCCGGCGCTTAACAGCACCATGATGAATTGCGTAACAATGGTGATCACGAAGGAGAGCAGCGGCAGAACAAGAAGAGGCACCGCAGCCTTCGCGAGCACTGCGGCCAGATCGGAAACCGGCAGAGACTTCCAGAAGAGAATGCTGCGATCGCGCCGCTCACCGTACAGCGCATCCATGGAGTAAAAGACTCCCACGATAAAAGCCGTGCCCATAATGAGCCCCGCCGCGAATTCGTAGGGCGTGGAGAGCAGATGGTGCAGTTGCATCTGGTCAACAGGCCATGCAGTTTGCCGATGCCGTTGCCGCACCAGGCTGATAATAAAGCCGATCAAAAAGACAACCGCGGCGGCTACCGGCGCAATATAGATGGAGCGGTTTTCCCATAGTTCCCGCTGGACGGACCAGTACATCAGCCGGGTTGCCGGTATGGCCGGCGTATCGCGAGAGACCTGGAGCGCTGGGTTGGAGAGGGTATTCATCGGCCCGCTCCCTGTGCCTGGCCGGGCTGATTGCTCATTACCGCAAAGAAGACGTCAGCGATGCCGGGCGTGCGCACATCGCCCCATGCGGCAAGCTGCCGGCGGTCGGCCTGATCGAAGAGCATGATCGCGCGTCCGAACACCTGGCGCTCATGGATCGGCTTAAGCGCCCGGGCTGCGGCGAGATGCTCCGGCGCCACCATCAATTCCAGGTACCGCGATTCGAACTCCTCCATGGTGCAGGAAAGCGCGATGCGGCCGCGGTCAATAAAAATGAGATCGGTAAGCACATTCTGTATCTCTTCCACCTGGTGAGTGGTCACGATGATGGTGCGGCTGTGATCGAAGTAGTCGTTGAGCAGGGAATCGTAGAACTGCTTGCGGTACAGGATGTCGAGGCCCAACGTCGGCTCATCGAGCACCAGCAGCTTCACGTCAAGCGCCATTACCAGGGCGAGGTGGAGTTGCGTCACCATTCCCTTGGAAAGTTCCTTCACCCTGCTGGTTCGCTTGATGGTAGTTTTTGCAAGAAACGCTTCCGCTTTCTCCCGGTTGAAGCGTGGATGAATTCCAGCAACGTAGTCAACCGCCTGTGAAACCCTGATCCAGCGTGGCAGCACGGCGACATCGGCCATGAAGCAGACATCGCGCATGAGTTGATTGCGGTCTGCCCACGGGTCACGTCCCAGAACCTTGAGTTCTCCTTCATAGGAAGTAAGCCCCAGGATGGCGTTCAGCGCAGTCGTCTTGCCGGCGCCGTTGGGGCCGATGAGACCCAGGATGCGGCCTTCTTCTACGCGCAGATCGATGCCATCCAGCGCCACCGTTGCGCCGAACGACTTGCGGATGCCGCGCGCTTCTATACATGCCATGGTTCTAGGATTCCTCCCCCCGCTTGCGCGAATTCGATGGGTTGAGCAACTCCTCCGCACTCAGCCCCAACCGCTGAATGGTTTCGTGAATCCGGGGCCACTGTTCTGAGAGAAATTTCTGGCGCTCGCCCTGCAACAGCAGATTACGCGCACCGGCGTTGATGAACATGCCCCGGCCCCGCCTGGTCTCAACCAGTCCTTCGTCCACCAGTTGCTGATAGCCCTTGAGGACCGTGAGCGGATTCACCCGGAATTCGGCCGCCACGTTGCGCACCGAGGGGAGAGGGTCGCCTTCCTTCAGAACTCCGTCGAGTATCATGGCCACCACCCGGTCGCGCAGTTGGCGATAAATCGGCTGACTGTCATTCCATTCACGGTCCATCCTGTTTTCCAGATAGTCCTTACGAATGCGGTTTATTACTGCACACGCTGCAAGTCGAGATGGGCATGAATGGGCTTGTCACCGGCCATGAAAACCCAATCCTCTGTGTGATGATTAGCGTCAATGATGGTGAATACCCCATGGTGCATGTGTCCGTACTTGGTGTTCCCGGCAATATCAAGAAACTCGAACTCCACTGATTTCCCATCGGCTGACATCTTGCCGGTCATGCGCGGACGATTCCCCGCGTCACAGTAGTGAGTCAGCAGCAGTTGGTCTCCATCCAGATAAAGCATGGTAATCGGATCATCTTTGGTCGGATCATCAGGCGTTCCCGGTTGTTTCATCTCATGCACCAGGGCATTGCCCTTGGAGGTCACACGAAACGTCACATACATGGGTTTGTCGTCCATGGCTTTTGCTTCCGGCATGTCCGTGGTTAGAGCGCCTTTCCAGGTTCCCGCCAGGGTTTTCAGTTTATCGAAAGATTTTTGCGCGTCAGATTTCGGCTTTTCCGATTGAGCAAAGACCCCCAGGGAAAACATCAACAGGGTAAGAGCAGACAGCATAATGCGAAAGGATTTCATTCATTTCTCCTACGTCATCTTTTTTTATAACCAGCCGTTCCGGCTTGATATAGTGATATAGATAACTATAACGCTATATCTCTGTCAAGTAGTTTTTTGCTGTTGTCTCTATGTTGTTGAAATCAAGAGGCATTCAGGATTAACTGAAAGGGGTGCAAAGGCATGTGGGAATTCCAGTGGAGGTCAGGAAAGTGAAATGGTTGCCGTGGAATGGAAGACGACGACATCTCAGGAGAGGCCAGCCCTTCTGCCAGCAGCTTGTCCAGTTCCTCTGGTGTTCCGGAAAATCCCGGCACTAGTGCTCTGACCGCATGGAAATAGGAATTGAGGCATTCCGATGGAATGAGGTGTATTACAGCTATGGCGCTGGCTTCGCCAGCTCTGTTCCTTGTCTATTTCTATACCCACAGCTTGCGCTGTGGGCTAGAAGAATGCCGCCAGCTTCGCTGGCTCTGTCCCAAAAATCACACGGTCAGAGCACTAGAAGAATTTCGCCAGCTTCGCTGGCTTAATTCCAACTTTCCCACGGTCAGAGCACTAGCCTAGTGTGAAAAGGTCTTTCACGCAGATTTCTGTGAAGCGGCAGTGGGCCGGTTCTTTGCGGCTGGCGCCGGACGGGCAGCGGGTTCTGTCCGTTCCAGCACTTCGCGCAACACGCGGTCGATGGCGTCAACTTCCCGCCTGACCGCGCCCGTTGCAGTGGGAGCAGAGACGTAGGTCACGCATTCAATCGCCTGCAGGGCGTTGCGGATGCGGTCATTCATGTGGGAGATCATCTCGAACTGCCGCACCATCCTGCGTTCATTCACCAGCACCGCATATTGCCAGCGCAAGGTGAAAAAGAAAGTCACGATGGCGGCGATGCATGTGCCCACAATCCTCAAGCCGCTGCGATGGAGCCAGTCGTCATACACCACCCACTGCATGATAAGAGAAACCACAACCACGAAAAGGGAAGCCGCAAAGGAGCGCAGAAACATTCTGGCTGGAAGATAATCTGGTTGCATAGCCGGTACCCTGCTCTGAATAAAATGGTAGCACTTTTAAACCGTCCATGTAATTCACAAAGCAAAGCTACACAAGGCTACTTATTTTTCTCTGGATTTTGTATTGCGATGAGCGGTTTTCCCTGCAGCAGTTCGACCATCTTCTGGTTGCGAAAGAAATCGGCCCAGCCTATGGCGCTGCTGTCGTGCTTGCTGTCATGAATGTGCGGATTGGCGCCGGCATCGAGTAGCACGCCGGCCATCACCGGATGATTCGCAAGCACGGCCAGATGGAGCGGCGTGAGATTGGAGTCCCAGTGGGCCCAGAGCGCGTTTGGATCAGCGCCGTGGGCGAGCAGCCAGCGTGCCGCCGCCACGTCATTGCGTTTGGCCATCAGGTGCAGCGCGCCGGAGTTGAGCAGATTGGGCGATTCGCGCAACAGGCGTCCGGCGGTTTCCCAGTCACCCACTGATATGGCCGCGACCAGGTCGAGCATGTTGATGCGCGGCGGACGGTGCCCGCGCGCGGCGCTGTCGAGTTCGGCAAGCAGCATGGTGCGCAAGGCCTCCATCAGCGGCTTATCGACATCGAGGGTGGTCGCATACGCTGCGGCGGGAAAGCCGGAGCCATCCACGGCCAGCGGATCGGCGCCCAGTTCCAGCAGCAGCGCCACCATGGCTGGCCTGTTCGTGCGCACAGCGAAGTGCAGCGGCGTCATGTGGTTTTCATTGCGGCTCAGGCGGCGGTTGAGCGCCGAACGATCTTCGGCCACGATTCGCCGGACCTCACCGGCAAGATCGAGTCCAATGGCGGAGAAGATGTGATGGCGAGCGCCCCGGCTCACCAGGAAATCGACGACGGCACGGTGCGCAGCGTCATGGCCGCCATCCCAGCAACTGGCCCAGCCGATGACCTCCATTTCATGATCGTCACCGTGGCCCTCGATATCCCCTCCGGCGTCTGCTAAACGGCGCACCACGTCCAGGTGTCCGGCAGCCGCCGCCCAGTGCATGGCATAGGTGTTGTCGCCCTTCTCGCGGGCGTTCACGTCGAATCCGCGATTCAGCAGCAGGTCGACTGCGGCAAGCTGTCCATGCTGGGCGGCCACATGGAGAAGCGTTCCGCCATAGGGCGGAGTGCGCAGGCGCAGCTTTTCCGGATGCTGGTCGAGCAGGGAAGTGAGCGTGGCCACATCGCCCTTACGTGCAGCCTGGATGAACCGGCCGTCGAGGGTGAGCGAGTCGATGTGGGCTTTAAGGGCGCGCCAACTTGGGAAGCCGTACTGTTGGGCCAGATCGAACTGGGCTTCGGCGAGCTGTGCGCCGGGATTGCTTTTGCATAGCTCTTCCAGGCGGCGCTTGGCCTGCTTGCGCAGCCAGTCAAGATTGGGGTTTTCAGGGAGCGGGAGTGGAGCAGCGGACATGGAAACCTTCCTTTCCTTTTTTCGAGTGCGCCCGCTGTCCGCAGTGTGGGCGAGGAATAGAAGGTTGAAATTTCGATGTTCACCAGCGGGTGGGTTGAACCCTTTACGCGGACCGTCGGCCGCCCTTGCGGCACTGATGAAATGATATAAGCAGCCGTGCGAGGGTGACAAGCCACGGCCATTGGCCCTTAGCCTTTGGCCAGAAGCTGCCGCAAATCAGCGTTCATCTGGGTTGATCTGTGGTGAGCGTCTGGGTTTTGTCAGCGCAAATCAACGGTAAGGTTTAGGGCGCCGAATGAAAGCGCCCATTTCTAATCAGTCGCGATTCATCATGCTGCGGATGGTGGGCCAGCGTTTGAGAATGCGCTGGTCGCCGTTCTTCGTGTCAGAGAAGTGGGAGTCGATCAGCAGGTAAGGCTCGATGATGAGATTAAGTGAAGTCTTGTCCGTGAAGGTGATCATCAGGTTATGAAAATCCGGCATGGAGGAAAACTCGATCTTCTCGACCGTGCGTCCTTTCATCTGCGGAAATTCATAGAACCTGCTGTGAGGGTACTTGCGTTGGAGAAGAAGCTTGTGTGGCACAGCCGCCCTCGATTGTGTGGATTTATTATTGGGTTTTGATTTTACTGACTGCTTCTTGTATCTGGTTTTTCTGCCGTTTTTGATCTTCGGCAGAAGTTCCCGGACACGCTCGATGTCCTCCTCAGACCAAGGTGAATCCTTATTCCATCACTGGTCGCGGCGTTTGGCTCAGAGATTTCCCCGCCCATGAAATCTTTTGTCATGCTCTGTAGCAACAATTCATGCAGATGTCGTCGGACACTTTGCTGTCTTTCTCGTGGGAGGCAGCTAAGCGCGCAGCAGAGCGTCGCGAGAAAGATATCAGCCATCCCTTCGGGATTCGATCACTGTTTTTGCACTTGCCCGGCATTTCGCTACGCTTCATGCCGGGCTACTTTCATTCGTGCCTTCGGCACTTGGGAAGAAAGCAATTAGCAGATAGCAATTAGCCAATGGCAATTCGCAAATTAGCAACTGGCAATTAAGTTAGTAGATGTTAGGGCTGATAACGCCGATGCAACTGGTTTGCGTTTAGGCTCATCAGCAGAAGACTCACCAGAGTGGAGGCACTGGCTCTTCGTTCATTATTGGCTTAGGGCCGCCGGAGTTTACCAGGTGGATTGTGTTTAGGAAGGGTTTGGCTTGGGGGTCGTAGGTTACGGTGATGGGGCCGCCGCTTCCTGAAGAGCCGCTCATGCCGTCGTGTCCGCTCATGCCGTCGCGCCCGCTGTGTCCATCGGGGGAGCCGATGCCTCCGGAGCCGCCGCGTCCTCCGCGTCCGCCTTTGCCGCCTGATCCTCCTGATCCACCTTCCGACGTGATGGTCAGCGAGCCTCCCTGGGGATCTACCAGATAGAAATGGTCGTGGCGTTCTGCGGACACTACCACCTGCAGGAGAGGATGGCTGCCCGACCTGAGCGCTATGCGCACGCGTACTGGCGGGCCATTATGGCCTGATCCTCCATTCTCGCCATCGCGGCCATCGGAGCCATCTGAGCCATCGCCGCCGGCGCTGGGATGGTCGGGATCAGAAGAGCCGGGTATGCCGCTGCTGCCATCGGTTCCACTACTTCCGTCAAGACCGTTGGAGCCGCGGCTGCCTTGGAAAGCTGCCGTGAAGTTGCGGTCATAGCGTACGGGAATGTCGAGTTCGGCGCGCAGGTCGGGATGGCTGGGCACGGTGATGATCACATGCGGGACCTTTCCATCACTCAGCCGGGGATCGGACGGGAGTGACACAACACCTTTGTTGTTGACCGTGGCCACGGTGGTGATAACTTCGAGGTCGCTCCACAGCACCTTTCCTTTGCCTGCTCCTTCGGTCGTTAATGCGGTGCCATCCGGCTTGGTGATGGTGGCGACCAGGGGCGATTTTTCTCCGGGGGCGATACCCGGGCCTTTGGGCGTGCCGGCCTGCATGGAGGTCAGGGGAAGCTTGGCGAGATGCACGCGCGAGCCAAAGCGAACTTGTAGAGGCGCGCAGCCAGCCAGCGCCAGTAGCGACATCGTGAATAACAACCGTGCTGATCTGAACCGGGTCATAAGCGTGTGAGTTGCACCCTGATGAAATGCGGAAGCAAAACAATATGTTGAAGGCAGGCGCTCGGTTTGCGGGTTAAGTGTTGTGAAGAAGAGCTAAATAGCTGCTGGCTTCTAGCTTCTAGCTAGTAAGCCCAACAGAAAAACCTTAAAGCTGATCGAAGCAGCAGTCAGCAGTCAGCACTCAGCACTCAGCATTCAGCCTTTGAACTGCATCGAGAGGGGAAAGGAACCCAAGAAGCTCACCACACATTTGCGGAGATAAACACAGATTTAGAGATCGAGTGATCTGGTGATCGGAAACCCGGCATTCAGCTGCGGCATTCAACTGTGGCAGTCAGCCCCTGAACAGATATGACACGAGAGCTCCTACCAGAACATCTTAACGAGAATATCCTGACGAGAACGTTCTGAAGGCACGGACACTAGGGAGTGACAGCCGGGTGTTATAATCCGCGTTCGATCCTATAACCCGGAGGCGATCATGCGCTCGAGTTCACGCCGGTGTGGTTTTCTGGTCGTTGTTTCTGCGGCTGTTTTGGTCTGTATGCTGCCGTTGCGGGCACAGAATTTTCAGGTGCTTCAGCCACTCGCGGACAAGCCTGTACGCGCCGCTGAGATCAAGCTTAAATCAGCGGATTTTTACGTGCCTGCAACGGTTGACACGGTGCGCTGGGGGTTTCTGCCTAACAACGAATCGAAACCGGTCCTGACCGTGCCCTCCGAAGCGGTGGTCATCTTCGATACTCTTTCGCACGAAGGGGTGCTGGAAGACCAAGGCAGGGACCCTGAGAAGTTCTTCGGGAAATTCGGCATCCGGCCAGAGCAGGTATTAGATGATGCCAAGGCCATTGCAAAATCCGGCATGGCGCATGATTTTGCCAAAGACGGGCCGCATGTGGTCATTGGTCCGGTGGCAGTTGAAGGGGCGCAACCCGGAGACGTGCTCAAAGTGGAGATGGTGTCACTGCTTCCCCGCGTCCCTTACGGTGTAATCTCCAACCGTCATGGCAAGGGAGCATTGCCGGGAGAGTTTCCTGAGAACAGCGGACCGCAGCCGGGGGCCAGCGCCAGTTCTCCGGACCTCTATAACAATGTATTCAAATTCGTGCCGATCAAGGGCAGCGCCGGAAACTGGTACGCAGCTTTCAGTATCGGTCCTAAGGAACTCCGGCTGCCGGTCAGGCCTTTCATGGGAACTATGGGAGTGGCCCCCAATGTGAACACCCGGGCCAACTCCATTCCTCCGGGCGATTACGGTGGCAATCTGGACATCCGTTATCTGACTGCCGGAAGCACTTTATATTTGCCGGTGCAGGTGCCGGGTGCGCTCTTCTTCCTGGCTGATCCGCATTTCATTCAGGGCAACGGCGAAGTGGCGCTTACCGCCGTGGAAGGCTCGTTGCGGGCTACACTGAGGCTCAGCCTGCTTAAGGCAGGTGACGCAGCCATTCCGACGAATGCGAAGAGCCCAGCCCCCTTTGCGGAAACCGCGGAATACTGGATCGCGATTGGCCTTGATCCTGATCTAAATGAAGCTATGAAGAAAGCGACCCGTGAGGCGGTCCGATTTGTGTCCTCAAAAACCGGAATGGACCGCGCTACCGCTATGGCCTATCTGAGCGCGTGGGTAGACTTCGAGGTATCGCAGGTGGTGGACCGGACAAAAGGGATCCACGCGCTGATCCGCAAAGCGGATTTCAAGTAGCAGACCTTACCGCTGATACAGGCAGCATTCAGCATTCAGCCCTTGAACTGCATTGAGAGGGGAAGGAAACCCAAGAAGCTCACCACAGATTTGCACAGATAAACACAGATTGAAAAGATCGGGTCATCTGGTCACCCATGGCAAGCCGCTCTTGTATTCCGTGAGCGAATCCTTCTGTGCAGCAATAGCCTTGCTGCGGTGTAGTGGCTGGCATTCATACCATAGGACTGAACGCCTCCGCCGACTCAATACCTCAAAACGTGGGGGCTGGTCTTGGTGTGGGGCGTTGAAGATCGGTCGGAACGTTTGCCAGCACGTAGGCCAGGACTGCCATTACCGCGGCGTTCTCCTGCAATTCGCGGGGGATGACTTTATCGAGCGTATCTGCGGCGGTGTGGTGGTAGTTGAAGTAGAAGCGGTCGTCCTGAATGGGGCCAAAGCAGGGAACGCCCAGCGCCAGCAGCGGGCTGATGTCCGTCTCGGTATCTTCAGATGCCTGCACGATGCCTGCCCCGCTGGATTGCAGAATGGCGGCAGCCGGACGAAGCGAGGCAAGGTTCTCTCGGGGTGCTGCCATGCTGATGCCTGCGGGATGTCCTGCGCCGAGGTCGCTCTCGATGGCGGCAAAGTGGTTGGCGGCTTCATCTTTGTGCAGGGCGGCATAAGCGGTGCCGCCGGAGACGCCGAATTCTTCGTTCATCCAGGCGATCACGCGAATGGTGCGCCGCGGATGAAGGCCAAGCTGCTTGACCAGGTGCGCGGCCTGCATGGCAACCACCACGCCGGCGCCGTCGTCGATGGCGCCCGTGCCGAGATCCCATGAATCAAGATGGCCGGAGACGATCACCACCTGCTCGGGATGCTCGCTGCCTTTGAGATCGGCGACCACATTGTAAGACTCAACTTCAGGCAGTTGCTGCGGCGTAAGCACCAGATGCATGCGCACCGGGCCCTGGCCAGTGAGGTAGGCGAGCAGGTCGGCGTCTTCGGCGCTGAGGGCGGCTGCCGGAATTTTGGGAACGTCCTGCTGGTAGCGCATGGCGCCGGTATGCGGGAGGCGATAATCTGCGCCGCCTACGCTGCGGATCAGGGAGGCGATTGCGCCCTGGCGTGCGGCCGCAATGGCGCCGATGCCACGATAGATCACGGCCTGGCCATAGGCAGGACCGCCGCGTCCCATGGCAGCGAGTTGCTTATCAAACTTCTCATTGAAGAGGATGATCTTGCCCGCGACCTTATTGCCCAGCGCGGTGAGTTCATCGAAGGTGTTGACTACAACCACTTCGGCGGTGACTCCCTGCGGGGGAGTAGCAACGCTGCCTCCCAAGGCGGTGAGCACAATTTTCTGCGTGGTGCCCGGCGCCATGCCGGGAAATTCGACCAGAGCGCCGGTCTCTTCACCGCGCACCCAGTGAGGCACCATGACTTTTTCCAGGCGCACGTCGAGGCCCAGCTTGCGCAGCTCAGAAGCGACATATTGCGCGGCATGGTTGGCCTGCGCCGACCCCGCGGGACGTGGCCCGATATTGTTGGTGAGGTGGGCAAGCTGCTCCCAGGCGTAATCGCTTTTGAGCGCGGCCTCCTGCAACTGCTTTAACTCGGAGGTGAGCTGCGGAGAATACGGAGGCGTCTGCTGGAAGTTGCGCTGGGCAACGGCGATGCCGGTGAGAAAGAGAATGAGCGTGATCAGTTTCAATCGGTCCTCCGAATATGTTCATTAACCGCATAAGAATGCTAAGGACGCAAAGGTAACAAAAGCAGAGAACAAAAATCAAAACCTGGCATGGAGGGGTTCAAGAACTCCCAATTCAACTCCATTCAACAACTTTGGTTTCCTCTGCGTTCTTGGCGTCCTCTGGGGTAAATCCGGGATTCGCATCTGCTCGGATTGATTTTTAAATCGCCGAGAATGATCAGGGGCTTGAATGCTGCCCTTCGGGAGTTCTACCTAGTTGAGATTGGCGGGCTGCATGCTATCCTGAATTTCTTACCGTGAAAATCCTTATTGCTCTCATCATCATTCTTATTGTGCCGATCGTGCTGCTCACGGCGCTTTCGGATACACCTGTCCTCACCCTTCCGGATTCGCTGACTGGTATTGGTCAGGCCACACCCGTCACCGTTCATGTAAGCGATCCGCATGGAATCCGCAAGGCGGCTGCCTTCATCGAGCAGAATGGCAACCGCTATAACCTGTGGGAGACGGGCCAGCCTTCGCATCGTCTGTTCTGGCACCGGAAAGTCGCCGACGGCACGTTTACCTTTACAGCAGGCGCGAAGAACACACCGCAGCTTCAGGACGGAAAAGCCAAGCTCATCGTGGAAGCCACGTCCAACGACTTTCGCGGGAAGACCGTAAGCGCGGAGCGCGAGGTGATGGTGGTGACGCGGCCTCCTTCGGTCAGTGTTGATTCCGACCAGCATTATCTTTATCTCGGTATGGCTGACCTGGTGACCTTTACGGTTTCGGGTTATGCCACTGAATCAGGCGTGCGCGTAGGCGACCAGAAGTTCCGAAGCTGGCCCATGCCTGATAACAAGCCCGGCCAGTTTTCCCTGTTTGCTTTTGCCTGGAACATGCCGCCGGAGACCGAGCCCGTGGTCTACGCCACCAATCCCGGAGGAAACGAGGCGCGGGGCCACATGGTGATCCAGTTTCCGAAGAATGAGCAGCCCAGGTATCGAGTCCGTGAGCTGCAACTGGATGACAAGTTCATCGAAAAGGTAGTGAACGAACTTGATCCCAGCGGCTCGGGCGATATGGTGGCGCGCTTCGTGAAGATCAACAGTGAGATGCGCAAGGAAAACAATAAAGCGTTGTCTGACCTGCGGCAGAAGACGGAACCGCGCTTCCTGTGGTCACAGCCTTTTCTGCAGCAGCCCAATTCCAAGGTGGAAGCCAATTTTGCCGACGTGAGGAACTACATCTATAAAGGCCAGAAGATCGACCAGCAGGTGCATCTTGGATACGACCTCTCCATCACGCAGCATGTGCCGGTACTGGCTTCGAACGATGGCAAAGTAGTCTATGCAGCGCCGCTGGGTATTTACGGCAATTGCATTGTCGTGGATCACGGTTACGGTTTGCAGTCGATCTATGGCCACCTGAGCGAAATTGGAGTACACGAAGGCGACATGGTGAAACGCGGCCAGGTCATGGGCAAGAGCGGCATGACCGGCATGGCTGGAGGCGATCACATTCACTTCAGCATGCAATTGGAAGGCGTGCAGATCGATCCCAAGGAATGGTGGGACGCGCACTGGATCAAAGATCATGTGGCCAAGCGGGTGAGCCTGCCCGGATTTACGTACTGACTACTCAATGAACCACAGCGTGGCGAGCCACAACCAAGGCTTTAACCGCAGAGGACGCAGAGGACGCAGAGAGCAAAACCTCAACACAGATGACACAGATCGAACTGATTTGCACAGATCAAGAGAAAAGAAGGTGAAGACGTAAACTGGGGGAGGGGCAGATGCCCGGATTTACGTACTGACTACTCAATTAACCGCAGAGGACGCAGAGAGCAAAAGCTCAAGACAGATGACACAGATCGAACTGATTTACACAGATCAAGAGAAAAGAAGGTGAAGACGTAAACTGGGGGGAGGGGCAGAGAATCTCAGACAAACCAGTAAGAATCCAACTTTATCTGTGCTGATCTGTTGAAAAAGAGGAACGTATCACATGATAAATAGAATTCAACTGGTATAAATCTGTGTTATTTGTGTTGAGCTTTTGGGTTTCAGCGTTGATCGGCGTTCATCAGCGGCCCCAACAGACTCTGTGACTCCAGATTTTGGAATTCAGCAGCTCTGGATTGCAGTCAACGAAACGACCAGACACGGCATCGGATTGATTGGGATGTGGTGGACAGCAATCACGTTTGCGGCGGTAGCGGCCTGGTTTGAGTGGCAGTACCGGCGCGACCGCAAAGGCCCGCCATCCGGCGATGTGGATGTCTCTACAGAAGATCAGCCACAAGAAATAGAAGAACCGGAGAAGCCGGAAGCGAGCGCTGTTGTCGACCATCTTAAGCCAGTAGCTGCAGCTAAGCCGCTGGTTCAGGCACTGGAAGCTGCACCACCTTCAAACACGCCCCGCACGGCTGGGCGAAACAGGTAATAGAGCAAAGCCGCAACAATTATCAGTCCAACCAGTCCTCTCAGATAGTCGCCAAGATAGATGTTCATCAGGCCGCCGAGAAGCTCGGTGATTATGATGATCACCGCGAGAATCCAGCCCCAGCGCCGCCGTTTGAGCCAGCCGATTCCGGTGAGAAGAAGAACAATGCTCAGCAGCAGGAACAAAGAGCCAACCTTCCTGCCGATGGGCGCCATCTGCGTGTGGGCATTGGGATTCAATTGCCACACGCGATCCAGAGCACTGCCCGGCCAGAACAGGGTGCAACCCGCCAGGAGTGCCATGGCGGCTCCGAAGAAAAAGAAGATGCCGAGGGCGGTGAAGCCGGTTGGAAGGGACTGCGAATTGCCACGGTCGTGCATGAGAAAAGTGTAGCTCTTATTTGTCGCGCAGAGGAGGAACCCTAAAACAGGTACAGTGTTATCCTAGTGTTACATCCATCAGGAACCATAATCTCCCATGCCAGACCAGAATATTCCAGAACTTCAATCCACAACTGAAACCACTGAATCCTTTGGCGACATGCTCTCCCAGTATGAGAAGAGCCACGCGCGCAAAGCTGAAGACGGGCCACGGCAGCTTGAAGGAACCGTGATTGCCGTAACCAGCGATTCAGTGTTGCTCGATGTCGGCTACAAAACCGAAGGCATTCTGCCGCTGAGCGCCTTTGAGGGCGAGACCGTGAAGCCCGGTGACAAGCTGCAGGTCAACATCAAAGGCCGTGATCCTGAAGGTTATTACGAGCTGGCGCGCGGCAGAATTCGCAGGCCCACGGATTGGGCGGCCCTCGAAAAAGCCTTCAACGAAAAAGAAACCATTGCCGGAACGGTCATTGGCGTAGTGAAGGGCGGATTCAGCGTGGATGTTGGCGTGCGCGCGTTTATGCCGGTCTCACGCAGCGGAGTGCGTGAAGAAGCGGAGATGGAGAAGCTGGTTGGGCAGGAGATTCGCTGCCGCATCATCAAGCTCGATGTTACCGAGGAAGACCTGGTAGTGGACCGGCGCGCAGTGGCGGAAGAGGAAGAGCGGGCCGTCAAGGAGCGGCGGTATTCAGAGTTGAAAGAAGGCGACACGGTGAGCGGCACGGTGCGCAGCCTTACCGATTATGGAGCCTTTGTTGATATCGGCGGAGTTGATGCGCTGCTGCACGTAAGCGACATCGCCTGGGGGCGCGTGAGCAAGCCTGCCGATGCGCTCTCTGTAGGGCAGCAGGTGGAAGGCCGGGTGCTGAAGATCGAGCCGGACAGGAAACGCGTTTCCCTTGGATTGAAGCAGCTTCAGCCGCATCCGTGGGATACGGTGGCAGAGAAATACAAGGTAGGCGAGCGCGTACACGGCACTGTGACGCGGCTGATGGAGTTTGGCGCGTTCGTGGAACTGGAGCCGGGAGTGGAAGGGCTCATCCATATCTCAGAGATGTCATGGGCCAGGAAGAAGGTGCGCAAAGCCAGTGACGTGGTGAAGACCGGCGACACGGTGGATGTGGTGATACTGGGCGTGAACACTGCCGAGCGGCGCATCTCTCTTGGATTGAAGCAGGCCCTGGGCGATCCGTGGGCCAATGTCGCGCAGAGATATCCGGTAGATACGATTGTTGAAGGCAAGGTGATCAGCCTGCAGAAATTTGGCGCTTTTGTGCAGCTTGATGAAGGCGTGGAAGGAATGATTCACGTGGGCGATATCAGCCCGGAGAGGCGCATTGACCATCCGCAGGACGTGCTGAAGATGGGGCAGATCGTGAAGGCGCAGGTGCTGGAGATCGATACCGAACGGCGGCGGCTGAAGCTGGGAATCAAGCAGATGGCGCCCAGCAGCCTGGATGAATACATTGCCGAGCGCAAGCAGGGCGACTCTGTGACTGGACGCATTATCGGTATTGCAGGCGGAGAGGCTCAGGTGGAATTAGGCGAAGGCGTGCGTGGGACGTGCAAGCTTCCCAATGCGGTTGCGGCGCAGCAGCAAGCAGAAGGCAGTGGGAAGGCCGATTTGTCGTCATTGAGTTCAATGCTGCAGGCGCGGTGGAAAGGTGCATCTGGCGACAGCAGCAAGCAGGACGCATTCAGTGCCGGGCAGATATGCAGCTTCAGGATTTCGAAGCTCGATCAGGCGAGCAAGAAGATTGAATTGGAACTGGTATAGCAGTCAGTCCTGCAACATTCTCGTATTATCACCGCCAAGAGCGCGAAGGACACAGCGTGGCGGGCACAACCAAAGGCTTTAACCGCAGAGGGCGCAGAGGACGCAGAGGTAACAAAAGTAGTTGATGTGTATTGAATTTGGCGGTGTGTTGCTCCCTATGTACCGCACCCGCTCTTGGCTGCGCGGGAGAATTCGTCGCAAGCAGAGAAGAATTCGAACGTTAGCAATGCAGAGGACGCAAAGGACGCAGAGGAAGCAAAAGTAAGTTTATGTGTATCTGATCTGGCACTGTTTCAGTTCCTTAAGACTTTTTCGGTCGCCAAAGCTGGATTGGAAGGGGGTTAAAGCAGCATGAAATTCTTCGCAGGAAAACAAGAATTTTGGATATAGCAATGCGAAGGAAGAATTAAAGATCACCATAGCTTCCAGCCTTGTGATGGCTGGAAGCGGATTTCCAGCGAACCGATCACGTTCTCTTTAGGAATAGCGGAGAGCAGAGGGAAAGCCCAGTGCTCGTACTGCAATGCGCCTTTGAAAGTAAGCCCATTGGTTTTGGCGAAAGTGCCGCTGGCGGCAAAATCCTGAAGATGTCCGCCGCTCAGAAACTCCGGATTCACCTTCTGGTTGCGATAATGCAGCGTAAAATCATTCCTCTCTGAGAAGTGGTAGGTGCTGTAAGCGCTTATTCCGTTGCCTTCTCTGCCCACCCAACTGCCGATGAGCTGCCCCCAATTGGTATAGCCGCTGCGGAAACGCCCGTTGAAGTATTCGACGCCGGGAACGCCCAGGCTGGGAATATCGGTATAGAGTCCCTCCGCACGCAAATCAAGGCGGTTCAACTTGGGCAACTTCGGCATATAGAAGCCGCCGCGCATGCTGGATTTACGCGGGAATATAATGGGCGAGAATTCATCTTCCGTAAACGAATCCGCATAGAAGGTCAGCCAGTCGCGAACGTAAGGGAGACGATAGGAAAAATCGAACCCGGAGCGGCGGTCGCCAGGATCGCCGGGAAAGCCTGGCGCGGTATTACTAAGCGAGTAGCTTTTTAAGAAGTTGTGGATTGTAAGGGGAAAGCCGGGTCCACCAAAGAGCGAGGTGACGCCGAATCCGAATTCAAAATTCCGCGTAGGTTTGAAAGAAACTTTTTCGCCGTGGATATAAGGATGAGGGCGGATCGGCGGAGTGAAATCGGTTTCCTGTGTAAATGAGCTGTGGGTGGACACAAAGTGGGTTCCATTGAGCTGCCCCCAGATAAATTCAACGCGAATTCCGCCCAGATAGTGGAAGATCCACGGCAGAACAAACGGGGTAGCGCGGGAGATGCGCAGCAGCGGCAGCGGCTCCACATTGTCGCTGAATAGGAAAGGCGCCTCAGCGCCGGGGCCCCACCACAGCGTCTGCTTGCCAAAGGAAATGATGTTGTTGCGGTAGTTGAGTGAGACATAGCTGTCAAGAAACTGAAAACGGTTCAGTGAGTTGGTGCGCTGCTGAACGGCAAAGAGCGTGGAATCAACATTGGCAATGTCCTGCAGAACAGGTGCGCTATAAGGCGGCAGGGCGCCGGCATATTCGTATTCACCACGTACATACAGGCCAAATGATCCGGCGATCACGCGCGACGAAACTCCACTGACCAGATTCGCGCCTTCTCCAAAGGGGCGACCGAAATCGTCGACCATGGTTTTAGCAAAATGATAGTCATCGGCCAGCGGCTGTCCTGAGATGAATCCGGCGCGGGCGTAGAGATCCTCGATGCGTCCTTCAGAATTGGAGATCGTGCCTTCTATCTCCGGGGCAAACTCCCTGACCAGTCTCTGGTAGAGGGCCACCATGCCCGGCCCTGCGCCCTCGCCTTCGATTGTCTGGCCGGCTTCTTCCACCATCCGCGCACATTCAATGCGCGTCCAGGGGCGCAGGCCGGAGATGCCATTCGCATATCCAAGGGCCGCAAGCCGGTCTATAGCTGGATAGACCCAGCTATCCAAGGCGACCCAGGTAGTGCCTTCGCGCCGGTAGTCCGGCCCGCTGGGTGTGAAGGCGCCGATGTTTGCGCCGGGAAGCTCCTGATCATGATGTGTGTTGTAAACGTAGCGGCCTATGGCGTATCCCAAGACGCTGCCCACAAAAATGTCGGAAGGAAAATGGTCACGGCCCAGGACACGGGCAAGCGAAACACCACTGGCAGCACTATATGACAGAAATGGAATGATGGTGTGAGGGTACTCGTGGGCGAACACACTGGCGATGGACCACGAGAGCATCGCATGTTCTGATGGAAATGAAGAGCCGCCCTGAAAAAATCTTCCCCGTACATCTGCAGAAGGGCGCTCGCGCTGGGCCATGAGCTTTAGCACTTCAGCTACGATGGCGCTGTGAATTGCCGCTTCAGAAGAGAGCACTCCGGCTTCGCGCGCGTGGTCATTGTGGGCGAAGCGTCCCCAAAGATAGTACGAAGCGCCACCGCCAACCGCCAGAGCCAACCCGGCATTGGCAAGGGTGCGGCTATTGGAGATCAGTGAAGGACTGCCCGGCAACTGCTTGGCGACATTGGAATCGGTAGCGATCAGGCCGCCCGTAGTAGCGAAAAAGGGAATCAGCCAGGGGAGATGGCTGGAGCGGATGCGGGCAGGACTTGTCCAGATGATCTTCTCATCATGGAGCACATCCTTCAGGTATTGCTTGCCAACGGTGTTCTCTTGTGCCGGAGTTTCCTGTGCCTGGGCGCAGGTCTGCAACAGCGAAATCAGAGCAATGCAGAGAACCAGCCAAAGCTTGACCGCAGAGAACGCAGAGGGCGCAGAAGAATTAGAAATAAAAGTTCCTAGGGATGAATTGCGCAGGAGACGCCTCCGTCAACTGGACTTCACAGGTATTCTGGAATTACTTTCGTACTCTATCACATTGATAACAACATACATCCGGCGCGGTGATTACCACAGTTTTTGATGTTTCCGGCCGGTTCTATCCGGCGGGTCAAGATAATCTTTCGGCAAAAGTCCGGTGCCAATGACCTGTGCCCAGCTTCGCAAGCGAAAGCTAAGGGGCCATGCCTAAGGGCTAAGAGCCACGTGCAGGTTGGGCCTCTCGCCATTCGATCTCCCTCTTAAATCCCTGTATAATCAGCAGAGTTTCCTCTTTTGCAGGACTTTTCTGGAGTTTTCCACACAATGATTCGATTTTTGCAAAGCGGCAACCGGGCCGCGAAATATCTGATAGGCATTTTCCTGACTATGGTTTGTCTCTCCATGGTGATCTACCTTATCCCTGGATTGATGAGCGACACAGAGGTATCACGTTCGGGCGTGATTGCCAGTATTGGCGGCCAGGAGATTCTCACTCAAGACGTGAACCGTGTAACCACGCAGATGCAGCGTCAGCAGCGCTTTCCTGAGCAATTCATCCCTTATCTCCGCAGCCAGGCGGTGCAGCACCTGCTACAGGAAGCTGAGGTCAGCTATGAAGCGCAGCGTATGGGGCTGCAGGTATCTGATGAGGAAGTCAGGCAGGAGATGCACAGTCCCGGTTTAGAGGAAACTTTCTTCCCCGGCGGCAAGTGGATCGGCCAGGAGCAATATGAAATGCTCCTGCAGAATGCCGGCTACACTCCTGCAAGCTGGGAGCGCGAGCTGAAAATAACCCTGCTGAACCGCAAGCTAATAAGCGCGGTGACAGCGGGCGTCGATGTGCCGGCTGCAGAGATCGAGAACACTTACAAAGAGCAGAACACCAAGGTCAAATTTGATTACGCCACATTCAACGTTGACGACATCCAGAAGCAGGTCAACCCTACGGATGCCGAGCTGAAATCCTATTACGACAGCAACAAGGCGACTTATGAAAACTCTATTCCAGAGAAGCGCCAGGTGCGTTACTTTGTGGTCAGCCAGCAGCAGGCGGAAAAGAACGCAACGGTAACTCAGAGCGATCTGGAGAAGTACTATCAGGACCATGCGGACAAATACAGGGTGCCTGACCGGGTGCGGGTCCGCCACATCCTGGTCAAGACACCCGCAGTTCTTCCTGGCTCCAAGCCGGATGAGAAAGCCATTGCCGAAGCGCGAAAGAAGGCTGAAGACCTCGTCAAGCAGGTGAGGTCTGGCGGTAACTTTGCCGAACTCGCCAAGAAATACTCCGATGATCCAGGCAGCAAAGATGCTGGTGGCGAAATCGGCTGGGTGACCAAAGACTCCACATTGGTTGACGAATTCAAGAAGGCCTCACTGGCCCTGACTAAAGGACAGGTCAGCGATCCCGTGCAATCTACGTTTGGCTTCCACGTCATCCAGGCAGAAGACAAGGAAACGGCGCACCAGAAACCATTGAGTGAAGTGAAAGCGGAGATTGAGCCCGTCCTGAAGCAGCAGAAGCTGGCCCGGGAGCTCGACAATATTGCCAGCGCTGCTGAGACGGAAGCGCGCACGCAGAGCATGGAAAAAGCTGCTGCCAGATATGGCGTTCAGGTGGTTCAGAGCAACCCTGTCGCCCAGTCTGACAGTTTGCCCGGAGTCGGCCCTGCGCCGCAGTTGATGAGCGCTATCTTCAGCGCAACTGATAAGAGTCCTGCTACTTCCACCCGCACTCCTCAGGGTGTGGTGGTCTTTCAGGTGCAGAAGATCGAATCGCCGCGCACACCTTCTTTCGACGAAATCAAGGACAAGGTAGCCACGGCCTTCAAGGCGTCGCGTGCCAATATTCTCATCGCTCAGAAGGCGCAGGAACTGAAGGATCGGGCCCATGCCGGGCATGATCTGAACAAAGCTGCCAAAGAACTGGGTGCAACCGTAAAGAGCAGTGATCTTGTGGGACGTACAGGGCAGGTTCCGGATCTCGGATCGATGAGCGGGCCCGCCAGCGCCGCGTTTGCCCTGAAGAAGGGTGAAATCAGTGAGCCCATCAATGCCGGACGCGTCTGGGCTGTGCTTGAAATCACTGACCGCCAGGAGCCCAACCTTACTGGCGATGAGTTCGCCAAAAACAAAGACAATATTCGCGAGCAGCTTATCAGCCAGAAACAGCAGCAGGCGCAAGGTCTGTTTCTGAGCAATCTTCACACCCGCCTGGAAAAAGAAGGTAAGCTGAAGATCAACAAGACTGAGATGGATAGCCTCCTCAAGATGAAAGGCTGATTGCAGATCACGCTCTGCCTGGTCATAACTTTAAGAAGCGGACCGGATGCGGTCCGCTTTTTTTACATGTGATCTCAGCAGCCGCTGCCACCAGCGCTTTGTCAGCAGCCAAGCCATGCGCTTCATGTGCATTTATCTTCAGCTCCGAGCCCTGCTGTGCAACTCCATCCTCCCGTGCTGGTTTTAATTATCCCGGCAGCCTATTGAATTACTGTGTTCCAGAATTAGAAATCCCCAAAATAAAATTCCAGAGTCTCTCCTGATCTAGTAGCATTTGCATCGGTCAATTTGGGACATCCGGGGCCCACGATCCGCTTTTCACTTCCAATCACACTGCCGCAACAGATGTGCTGAATTGATAGCGGTTAAGACCAGGCATCAGGCTGGCAAGGCAGCCGACCTTTGTGGGTAGCCCCCATCACTCTCATATGTCTCCTTTATTACGCCCCGCTCTCTTCCAATTCGAAAAAGAGAATATCCCTAAATCTACAAGGAGCCCGAGAATGTCGCGTTTGTCTCAACGTTTAACGGTGTTTCTGTGTCTTTTCCTGATGCTCGCAGCAGTTTCTGCTCTGGCCCAGGATTCGCAGCCCAATCCCCCAGCCCAGGCAGGAAATGCAGCGCAAGTAACGCCTGCCCAAATCAAATTTCACGGTGTTCCGTGGCGCGATCCGCATGCCGGTCCGATCAATACGGCAGCACCTGCCGGCGCGCACCTCAGCTACTTTGGCGGCCCGGTGATTTCCAACACACACGTGGTGCAGGTTTTGTACGGAAGCGGTTCTTACAACGCGCAGGTTGCCGGTTCTGCCACTCCCAGCATGGGTAACTTCTTTGGTGACATCCTCAGCACCAGCAGCGGATACATTTCATTGCTGACCCAGTACAATACGCCGGCTTCGGGCGGCACCAACCAAGTCATCGGGAATGGCACATTTGATGGACTATTCCAGATCGTCCCGTCATCAGCCAACAACGGCTCCACCATTGATGACACGAACATCCAGTCGGAGCTTCTGGCCCAGATCAACGGCGGACACCTGCCCGCACCGCTGACTGATGCCGCAGGCAATGTGAACACCCTCTACATGATCTATTTTCCTCCGGGAAAGACCATCACTCAGGGCGGGTCCTCAAGCTGCGTTGGCGGTGGTTTCTGCGCCTATCACGGCACCACTTCAAGCACTTTGAACGCCAGGCACATCCTTTATGGCGTACTGCCCGATATGCAGGCGGGCAGCGGCTGCTCCACCGGTTGCGGCTCCTCCACCGTGTTCAACAATTACACGTCAGTCACCAGCCACGAACTCACGGAAGCAATCACTGACGCTGATGTGGGAATCGCCACCACGTTCGCCGCGCCTCTTGCCTGGTATGACCAGACCAACGGCGAAATCGGTGACATCTGCAACGGCCAACAGGGTTCCTACGTTGCCAACGGCACCACCTATACCATCCAGTTGGAATTCTCCAACTCAGCCAGCAATTGCGTTCTGCCTCCGGCCGGTGGAGGAGCGACTCCTAACTTCTCGCTCTCTGCGTCACCTGCCAGCGTAAGCGTTACCCAAGGCAGCAGCGCCAGCAGCACTATCACGGTTACTCCTTCAGGTGGATTTACCGGCAGCGTAACCTTGTCTGCTTCAGGTCTGCCCGCAGGCGTTACCGCCAGCTTCGGAACCAATCCGGTTACATCGACCAGCACGGTGACGTTTACCGCGAGTTCCACTGCGACTACGGGACCTGCGACTGTGACGATTACCGGAACCTCCGGCACGCTTAGCCACACCACCAGCATTGGTTTGACAGTAAATGCCAGCGGTGGCGGCGGAGCACAGCAACTGATCGTGAACGGCGGATTTGAGACCGGCACCGCGACACCGTGGTCGCTCACAGCCGGAGTGCTGAACAACTCCACTGCAGAGCCGGCACATACGGGCTCATGGGATGCCTGGCTGGATGGTTATGGAACCAACCATACCGATACCGCATCTCAGACGGTCACCATTCCGTCCACAGCCACCTCGGCAACCCTGACTTTCTGGTTACATATCGATACCGCCGAGACCACCACTACCACGGCGTTTGACACCTTGAAAGTCCAGGTGTTCAACACTTCGGGTACGCTGCTGGGGACGCTGGGCACGTTCTCCAACCTGAACAAGGCTGCGGGTTATAGCCAGAAGTCGTTCAGCGTACTTAGCTTCAAGGGCCAGACAGTCCAGATCCGCTTTACCGGAACTGAGGACTCGAGCCTGCAAACCTCATTCGTGATTGACGACGTAGCTTTGAACGTCCAATAACGTCTGAGCCGTTTTACGAATATCGGGGGCCGCCTAACCAGCGGCCCCCGATTTTTTTATAGCCGGCCATTTAGCAGCGGCCAGAATCCAGAATAATGACGCGCCTCTGCAAACCATTTACAATACATACTTAGTCCCTCCCTTCGAGAAAACGAGATGATTCATTTTCCAGTACCAGAGGCTTTGACCTTTGATGACGTGTTGCTGTTACCCGCTCATTCTGAAATTGTTCCGGCCGAGGTCAACACGCAGACGCAACTCTCACGCAACATCCGCCTGAATATTCCCATCATCAGCGCGGCCATGGACACGGTGACCGAGTCGCGCCTGGCCATAGCGATTGCCCAGCAGGGAGGACTGGGTGTGATTCACCGCAATTTGTCGATCGAGCAGCAGGCCGACGAGGTGGACAAGGTAAAGCGCTCGGAAAGCGGCATGATCATGGACCCGATCACGCTCTCGCCGGATCACAAGATTGCCGATGCCCTGGAACTCATGCGTCGCTACAAGATTTCCGGAGTCCCGGTAACCAAGAACAAGAAGCTGGTGGGCATCCTCACCAACCGCGATCTCCGCTTTGAAACCCGCACTGATATTCCGATCAGCAAAGTCATGACCAGGGAGAACCTGATCACGGTACCGGTAGGCACCACGCTCGAAGACGCGGAAAAAATCCTGCATGAGCACCGGGTAGAGAAATTGCTGGTGGTGGATGAGAAGTACAACCTGCGGGGACTGATCACGGTCAAGGACATCCAGAAAAAACTCAAATATCCCAATGCCGCCAAAGATCAGCATGGAAGGCTGCGTGTGGGCGCGGCCATAGGTGCTACCGGAGACTTTCTGGAACGAGCACAGGAGATGGCGAAGACCAAAGTAGACGTCCTGGCGATTGACAGCGCTCACGGCCACACCAGCCGCGTGATCGATGCCATCAAGACCATAAAATCCAAGCTGCCGGAACTCGACCTGCTCGCCGGGAACATAGGCACTCACGAAGGCGCATGCGCTCTGGTCAAAGCTGGAGTAGACGCCGTAAAGGTGGGCGTGGGCCCCGGTTCGATCTGCACCACGCGCATTGTCACCGGTGCGGGCGTTCCCCAGATTACCGCGATTGCCGAGGCGGCGCGCGCCTGCCGGGACGCCAGTGTTCCGGTCATTGCGGATGGCGGCATCAAGTATTCCGGCGATGTCAGCAAGGCCATTGCCGCAGGCGCCAGCGTGGTGATGATAGGCTCGCTGTTTGCAGGCACTAATGAGAGTCCCGGCGAAACCATTCTTTACCAGGGACGCTCTTTCAAGTCGTACCGTGGTATGGGATCACTGGCGGCCATGTCTGCCGGTTCAAGCGAACGCTACGCGCAGTCCGTGGATGATTCCTCGGCCGCCATTACCATGGAAGATGGGGACCGCAGCAGCAATCGTCTGAACAAGCTGGTGCCGGAAGGCATTGAAGGACGCGTGCCCTATCGCGGAACACTGGCCGCCATGATTTATCAGCTTGTAGGCGGATTGCGCTCCGGCATGGGATACTGCGGCACCCGCACCATCTCCGAGCTGCAACAGAAGGCACGCTTTATCCGCATCAGCGGGGCCGGGTTGCGCGAAAGCCACGTGCATGACGTAATCATCACGCGGGAAGCGCCCAATTACAGAGTGGAATAGGCAGTCGCATTGGCCACATCAGTCATCGCTAATCCTGTTCCTCCTTCCTTGCGCGTCCGTATTCTCGCCTGGATGCCAACTCTGCTGTGGCTGGCGGCTATCGCCACTTTCTCCACAGACATGTTTTCGGCGCGCCACACAGAGTCGATCCTGCTGCGCATTATTCATCTGTTCTACGGCAACATGACGTATCGCCAGTTCAACGTCATTCATGTATTTGTACGGAAGACAGCTCATTTCAGCGTGTATGGCGGTCTGAGCCTGGTGAGCTTCTATTCCTGGCGGGTCACTTTTCCCGGACGATTGCGCTGGGAATTCAAATGGAGCGTTCTCGCCCTGCTGCTCACGCTGCTGGCTGCTTCGCTGGATGAATTTCACCAGTTGTTCGTGCCTTCGCGTGGTTCCAGCATTCGCGATGTAGGAATGGATATGCTGGGAGCAATGTTCGTGCAGATCCTGATTGCCAGCTTCTCAAACATTCTTCCGGTGCCAAAAGATCAAAATCTTACCGCTGATGACACTGATGAAACGCAGATTAAATCTCTATAGTCAGTTGTCGGAACGGGCAAAGAGCAGCATCCCCGCGCCCATTACCGCCAGTCCCGCTGAAAGATAAAAGGGAAGCACTCCGCCATAATGTTTCCACAATTCGCCGGTGATCAGGCTGGAGAGCAATGCGGCGACACTGGTGGAAAAGTAGAAGATTCCAAAAGCGCGCCCACGTGAGTCTTGAGGTACTGTCTCCACCACCATGGCGCGCAGCACTGGGGCGGTAAGCGAGTAGTACAGCCCATAGAATGCCATCATGACCCACAGCACTGCGTGGCTGGGAGTGGCGGCAAAAGCTGTATAGGTGGCGGCAAATACCAGATATCCCAGGGCGGCGATCAAGGGCTTCGAGCGCCTGTCACTCAGCCATCCCGCAGGCCAGGCGCTTAGGGTGTATGTAACGTTGAAAACGAAACCCAGGAGCGGAGCATATTTGGCGGCAATTCCGCTCTCCTGTGCCCGCAGGATGAGAAATGCGTCACTGGAATTGCCCAGCGAGAAGACCATCACTGCGCTCAGCATGTACCAGAAACGTGGCGAGAGATTGCCCGGCTGCCAGAAAGATTTCACTGCTGTCTTGCGGACGCCTGTCTCACGCACTGCTAAAACCGTGAGGATGGCGATCACTCCGGGGATGGAGGCCATCCAGAAGACGGTGCGCATATTGCCAGTGCGGGCCATGATGAGCAGCGCCAGCAACGGCCCAATTACCGCGCCCGCCGAGTCCATGGATTGCAGCAGGCCGAAAGCGCTGCCGGCTTTTTCTTTTTCGACTGATTCGGCCAGCATTACATCGCGTGGGGCGCTGCGGATGCCTTTGGCGGTGCGGTCGGCAAAGCGCACCAGCAGCACGTGCCACCACTGCGTGCTGAGCGCCAGCACCGGCTTAAACGAGTTGGAGAGTACGTAGCCGGAGATCACCAGTGGCTTGCGCCGTGGCACCTTGTCCGCCAGGTAACCGGAAAAGAATTTGCCCAGCGAAGCCACGCTCTCGGCAATGCCCTCAATCAGACCGAGAGCCGCGGGGCCTGCGCCCAGGGTAATCAGGAATGCAGGAAGGATCCAATAGGCCATCTCCGAGGCAACATCGTTGCACAGCGAAGTGAAGCCGAAGATGTAGACGTTACGGCGGGTTTCGGGAGCAGGCATTCGTGGAATACATTAAATGAAGAGCGTCCCATGATCCACCTGTCGTCCCTGGGCGGGTGCGCGACATAGAAGTCAGAAGTGGTTCGTTTCTTTTTTTGTAGCCTTTATCTTAGCGTTTATATACGCTAAGATAAGGAGGCCGACTACCATGCCTGACTCTTTGGCCCAGATGGAGCAGCAAAGATCAGAACTCTTT
>QHVI01000175.1 GCA_003223515.1 Candidatus Angelobacter sp. Gp1-AA117 | reverse complement strand
CGCAGTGATGTCTACGCTCCCTTACCGAAGTGGAGACGACACGCCCGCCGCCCCTCTTGCTTGGACTTAATCACCTTGCTTAGAAAAGAGATGGTGGAACACCCGGAACTCCTTCGTCCGCTGGGCATTGAGCTTACAGATCGCTCCCTAGCCGCTGCCGCAGCGGCCTAAAAATGTAGAAACTCCAGAGCCGCGCCGGAGGCGCGGCTTTACAGCTAAAAGGCCCAAGGGCTAATGGCCAAAGGCTGCCCTACTGCAATTCAATCTTGCTCACGGTCATGGTGTCACCTTGCACAGTCCCAGTGACGATAACCTTGATATCCTTGTCCTTCTTCAGATCGGCGATGAACTTCTTCGCCTGCGCATTTCCGGCCTTGTCGAAGGCGATGACTTTCTTATCGTCAGTCAATACGGCATAGCCGCTCTTCACGCAATCGGCCATCTGCAGGCAGTCTTTGCTGTGCTTGGCGCCGAAATCAGCCTTGGAACCTTCTTCGGCAGCGCAGGAGCGATCCACCAGATAACCTTTAACAGCGGTATCGGCAGCCAATGCGCTTACTGCCATGGCGGCAAATAAAATCAGTACCAATTTCCTCATGAGTTCCTCTCTGCGGGATTTATCAACAGTATTGATTCATAACCGACCGGAAGGTTACATGTCCAGTGCATTCCGGCCAGAGACAACAAAAATCGGGCAGTGTAAAATGGCAATAGCTGAACTTCACAACCGCAGCAACCCCTTTTGAGGAGAGTATTCAATCATGGCCAAGATCGCCAAAACGGCTGATCGTAAGAAGATTATGGACACGTCCAAGAGCACGGATTGCCCCAAGTGCGGCAAGCCGACGCGCATTGTAAAGCGCGTAAAAGACCGGGAACGCAACACTCCCGGCGGCATCTACATTTCCTGCTCCGCGTGCGAATTCCACGAGAAGCTGTAAGCCCCCGAACATCTGCCCCCGGCAGCATTTCAACCGATAAGAAAAAGATATCCTGGTAGAGACGGTGCTCAGCACCGTCTCTTATTCAAATTCCGAAGCCGCTGGTCGCTAAGTTTCTTTTGCAAAATATTTCTCAAACAGTGCCTGCGAGCGTTTCACTCCTTCTTCCGTCATTACCACAGACTTTGCTTTGGTCGCAGGATCAGATATAGCCTTCCTGGTGTAGACGGTCTAACACGTCCCAATCGTAACCTTTCCAGGTGCGGACACCGAACTTATCAGAATGCATGGTTAGAGAAAGCAAAGCCAGAACAACTTCATCAACTTTGTCGTGATCGTAGGCTGGGGCCATGACCAAATATTAGATCATTCTCAGCGGCTGCCGGATAGTTCCATTTTGGAACTCGTATTCATTTCAAGGCCACATTTTTTTGTTGAATGTGTGTCATTGTGGCATAGACTTCTTCTCCTATCCGACAAGCTCACCTGCCGAAAGTCGATGGAGAAAAGAGAAAAATATGGCAAGCCACCACGGTGTAGCTCCTCAACGGGCTGGTCCTTTCAAAGCAACCCTAACACCCACCCCTCCTCTCAGCATAGGCCAATTCACCAGCAGACAGACTCCAGGTAATGTCGGAGTTTGCCTAAGCGGCGGAGGTTCACGCGCCCTTACTGCGGGAATGGGCCAATTACAAGCACTTAAGATGTTGCAGTTCAACAATGCCAGCCTGCTTAGCCAAGCTAGAGCGCTTTCCACTGTGTCTGGCGGCTCCTGGGCTGGAGTGCCGTTCACCTATTTGACCGCAGGCACCACTGATGACCAGTATCTGGGCACCTTCGTCGATCCTAGTCAACTTACGCCTGAGTCCCTGGCTTCACTTCCCACTGGAAACATTGGCTCACAGGTTACAGAGTTCTTTACCATTCCGGACATAGCTATCACATCTGTGCTCTTGTACCTGATGAGCGACGGCCAGCTTGCGCCAAATATGCTGTGGCAAAGCGTGATTGGCTTGCACATGTTGCTTCCTTATGGCCTGTATGACTTCGAATCATTGCTGAATGTGACTCCCGCCTCATATTTCACCTATGACAGCACAACCAAAGCGGCCATTGTGCAGGCGAATCCGGGGCTTGCAAACGTCCCTGGGAATGTGGTGTCCACGAGCGGCCAAACCCGACCCTACCTGGTATGCAACATGGCAATGTTTGTAAAGGTCAATGGTGAAACCCTGCTGGCACCTCTTCCTTCGACGCCATTTATCACAGGAATTGTAGGAGCACCTCCGCATGCGGTGGATGCCAATGGGCGTCAGGTTGGCGGTGGTGGCGTAACGTCATTTGCGTCCAGTTCGGTTCCCTCTGCCGTTTCCGGAAGTTCGGTTACCGTCCAGCAATCGCGCCAGATGTCGTTGGTTGACATTGTCGGGACCAGCAGTTCGGCATTTGCGGTGGCTTTCGAGGAGATCAATGCGCCTCTCTACCAGCAATTAGAGGACTGGAAACATCAATTGCAGATGAGAGATCATAATGGGATCCTAAAGGCAATGGGTAACGCCGGAAAACATCTGCCACGGTTGCTGCAACACGCCTCAGCCAGTTCCACGTTACTTGAAAGCAAATATATACAAGCCGTAGAGGCTGCTGCTGCCGTCGAACATAAGCTGACATTACCCCACTTCGGAATCCCCGGCATTTCGATCATCCTTGAAGAAATATTACATGCTATCGAGACGATTCTGAGTGACTTGGTTCCCAAATATCAGTATTGGCCAGTCTCGGACGTGCCTGCCGAAAAGACCGTCAATCCAACTCTGTTTGCCGATGGTGGACTCCTTGAGAATAGCGGAATTGCATCCGTGCTCGCTTACTCCGATGTAGATAATGTGATTGCCTTCATCAACAGTATAACCAGGCTTTCACAGCAGACTGTACAGGGAAAATCGGTGGTCGTAGTAGATGACTCTATTCCACCGCTTTTCGGATTCCAGCCATTTGACCACAATAAATAATCCTTGGTTCGGAGTAGCTGAGGGGCGGTCAATCACAGTCGTATGGGCATATCTTGAATCGGCTACGGCATGGTTCAACAGCCTCAGTCCTCAGGTTCAATCGCTCGTGCCGCCAAATTTCCCACACTATAGCACCGTACTTGAAACGCAACTGACGCCGACGCAGGTTAATCTTCTTGCGAATTTCACTGCCTGGAATGTCAGCAGTGCAAATGCTGATCAGTTCGAGGCTGTATTCAAGCAGGCCATGGCAGCTCATGCTTCAGGAGGCGGCAGCTCATCTATGGAGGGTATATAGAAGAATGATCAGTCTGGGGACTCGATCTATCCGGGTCTCCACGTTTAATCGCCAATACAGCGTCATCAGCGGTAAGGTTTTATTTACAACCGGCTTTGCTGAGGATTGAATCTACCTGCTTCTGCCAGGCTTCCTGCGAACTGTGAATGGCTCGTCCAAGAAAACTCGCGCGCATCGCGCGCAGTTCTGGAATCTGGCGGGCAGCAATGGCATAACGATGATATTTCGGATTCAGGTCGAGATCATCGTCAGATAAATAGATAGGACGCCTGCGGAAGTTCAGCATTCCCAGCACGCGATTCAAGCGCCGAATACCGGCTTCCAGCAGCGCCGGGCTCTTCGTTGGATCATTCAACTCTGCGGCCTTTGCTGGATCGAGCAAGCGGAAGAAATACGTGGCACGTCCTCCGCGTGAGCTGGCCTCCCATGCCACGACGTTACCTGGTTCTTTTGCTCCGGACTTGCCTGCAATTGGAAAAAAGAACCAATAAAGAACATCGGGTGCGTCTTCATCTGCGTCTGGCGCATTGCTCCCGGATTCCTCAGGAACCAAAGATGCTGCATCCTGCGGTTCTCCAGCTTGGGGGTCGCTGTCACTGTCCTGAGTATCTAATGAAGACTCCTTATCCTCTTGACGGATCAATTTGAATCCGGCATAGAGAGTGCCGCTGGCGGTTTTGGCTGATAAATCGTCGTAGAAGGGCTTCAGGTCTTTGTCCACGGCGTTGGCGGCCAGGGCTGCGGGAACTTTGGAGTTGATGGCAGCCAGTTTGGCCACCGAAGCAGATTGCCCTTCCCGCAGCAAGCCTGCCGCTGCCTGGAGCTGGTCAGGGTTCAGAAACGGAAAAATTGTATGCAGAGCCTCGGCGCTTTGAGTGCTTAAGGCGCTGATTGCCTCCCGCAGTTTGGAAGCGAATTCTTCCGTTTGTTTGGCCAGCTTGCTGATCTTCAGGCGGTCTTCCCCTGCCTGGAGCACGACTTCATAGTTATTGGAATCAAAGTTGACTGAGTCCACGTCAGACAAGCGCCATTGAAAGCCCGGTGAACTGGAGGGCAGCACTGCCAGATTGCTTTTGAACAAGCGCAGCTCGGCCGGTCCGGAGCGAGGTGCACTGCCTGCCTGCACCAGCTCGAAGTTCCCGGAGAAGCGTTTCAACTCTTCCAAATCTTCGAGCAGCAAACATTGGATAGCACGCTTGCGATAGGCCTCGAGCAGATCATGGCTCAGGGTTTCAAAGGCTTTGCCGAACTGGCGTAGAACGATACTGCTTCCGGTATAAAGCGGCAGGCCCAGTTCCCAGTCGGCAGTCACAACGGCATTCAGGTCACCCAAGTCGAAGGTCATGGGCGCACCCGATTCAGGCGTCAGCGTAAACTTTTCACCGTCAAACCGGACGCGGCACGCGCCCTGCTGTGACACACCGCCGCTCGTATTGAGATATTGAAATTTCCCGCTGAAGTCTGGCATCTGCTCAGGCCATCTTGTTGCCGCATTCCGGACAGAACTTGGTGCCGCCTTCCACCTTGGTACCGCAACGGCTGCACTCGTTCTTCGGACGCAATGGCTTGCCGCACTCAGGACAGAACTTTGCTCCCTGCGTATGGGCGCCGCAAGCGGGACAGAGCGCCACAGCCTCGCTGGTCAGATCCATGTCCTTGGTAAGGTCCTGGTTCTGCAACTTCGTTTTCATCTGATCAATGGTGGTCTGCACCTGCGCCGAGGCTAGTTCGGTTTCAATATCAGGAGCACAGTCGAAGCAGAGGGAACGTTTTGCATTCCAACATGAATCCAGGCAGACCCAGTGCGTGCACTTGGGACACTGGTGGAACTTGGGTTTGGTTTCATCAATGGCAGTCCGAAAGGCCTTATCATGCGCCGGTCCCTGGATTGCCCGTTCAATCTCATAGCTGTTGGAACCTGCTGACCCCAGGATGCCGCCGAAGATTCCGCCTGCAGTACGCAATGCGCTTACCGCGAAACCCGTTGCAGAGGCTTTAAACTCAGTCATGAAGCCGTTGCCGCAACGATCGCAGAAAAACTCGAACTGGTATCCCTTGTCAGTGGAATGGTCAGTATGGTTCCGGGTGAATTGGATGAGTGGCATGCAAATCTCCTGAGATTGACGAGCAAAATGTTCTCCGATTTTAGCGGAATTCCGGGAGCAGCGCCAGAAAAGGCAGGTTGCATCTATGGCTTGGCCGTCATTAACTGCCGGATGTGTTTCGGGTTCCGATGACCCGATTTTCCGACCTGTCCCGGCTTGCCGTGGATGACCCGGTCTCGATGATGTATTAAGGCGGATATGTTAAAAGCTTTCAAAAAACTTTTCAGGGAATTTACTCGACCTTACGTCTTCTCTTTCTGAGGGCATAAAACTCGGCTGCCGCCATCATACGGATGAGTCAACGCAAGCGGCTGGCTGAGAAGGGCCCGTGATTTGCGACGGGCCAGGAGAGCAGAAGGGACCTGCTATTAGAGGAACGAAGGCTGGGGAGTCTTTCGTCTTCTAAGAGCGGGTCCCTTTTTGCCTTGAAATTACCGATAAAGAAGCGAATGGGAACCCCTACGGCAGCTTAGCTGCGAGTATGTCCACCTGCTCGATCTGCGGCGGCTTGGAAAGCAAATCTCCAGCCTTGGCCATGAGTGCGGCAGCCACGCGTCCGTTCAGGTGAGCCTGGCGTCCTGAATTATCAGAAAATGTATCGAAGATGCCGAATGTGGAAGGCCCCAGCCGCAGAGCGTACCACGTGGTTGTGGCAGGCTCTGCCTGTACGATCTCCAGGCCGCTACGCAGGAACTGTTCAACTTCATTTTCTTTTCCCGGCTTGGCTTCCAGCCGCACCAGTAATGCAACTTTTACTGAATTGTTATGTCCAGCCATGTTCTCTCCTTGCGAGAATTGCCAGCGTAAATTGTTGAGGTTCTTCGGAAGAATTGCAAGGAGGATGGGCTCAGAAAACATCAAAGGTGCAAATCCAGATTCCCGTTGCTGTTTCTGAATTTGCACCTGTTACGTCTACTGCTGCGGCGGCGGCTGTTGCTGTGGCTGCTGCTTCTTTTTCTTCTGCTGCTCGAGCACTTTGTTCAACACGTCGCCGAATGGGTTTTGCTGTTGCTGGCCTGGGTTATTGCCCACCTGGTTCTGTGATTGATCCGGCGGAGTGGATTGCTGGTTAGGCTGCTTCTTACCAGTGATAGCCCCGACGATTCCGCCGATCCCGCCATTGGGTTGTGTTCCATTGCTGTCGGCAGGCTGGTTCTTGTTGCCGAGAATTGCCCCGACAATCCCGCTGGTCAGAGCGCCGGGGTTCTTGCTGGTGGGCAGCAGGTTGTCCAGCTTCATCTTGGCCAGTTGCTGCACATCAGGCGCAATCTGCGGATGCTGGAATGTCCCGGTAACAATGACCGGCATCACAAGTTCGCCCTGGTTGTTGGCCAGTGCGGTATTCATGAAGCCGCCAATCTGGGTGCCTCCTGCCTGCTGGCTCATGGCTTTGTTCAAAACCGCTGTTACGTGCATGTTCAACGACTGATCGGCGAGATTCACAAGACCAGCTGCTGCCAGCGTGCCGCCATCAATCACGGCCTTCAGATTGTTGGTTTGGGCAACGCCGTTTTTCACGTCGAAATTGCCGGAGAGCTGTACAAGATTGGTGAAGCCTTTGGCTGCGGTCGCCGGACCGCCGCCCAGGAACTTCCCTACTGTGGCAAGTTCATGGAGCAGATCGAGGTTGGCAAGTTTGCCGTTCGTCAGATTCAATGCCACATTGCCATTGAGGCCACGGGCAATAGCATCTGCCGAGGTGGAGCTGAACGAGGCATTCACGTTGGAGTTGAGCAATCCGTACAGCATTTGTTTGACCGATGAGACAGAGGAGATCAGCTTGTTGGCATCGACTTTGTCCGTCTTCAGATTTACGGTATAGACCGGCTGCGCGGGACGCATATCCACCGTGATGGTTCCAGTTTCTTTGCCTCCATAGAGATCGGCAGTTACCGGATTGAGGTGTACCAGCCCATGATCGAGCCCAACATTGGTGTGCACATTGTTCAGCACGAGATCGTCATATTGAACCGTGCCGACACCGACAGTACCGCTGCCCGTCATCTTCGTTAACATGCTGGGCTCAGGCGCCGTGGCAGGTTCGGCGTTGGCGGCCGGAATGATACTCCAGAAGCCGTGATCAACCGATGCGCGCTTCGTGGGGGTTGAGACGAACATCTGCTGTAACTCGGCTACATTCACCTTGTCTGCATTGAGTGTGAACTGCACCTGGGGCGCCGCGAAGTTTTTGAGCGTGAGCGCACCCGTGGTGTTGGTCTGGCCCAGGGACGCAGCCACGTTCTGCAGGATGACTGAATTCTGGCTAAACCGCAGATCGGAATTGCGAATCTGCACGGGCTTGGTAAGCGAAGGCACCTTCAATGACGCATTCTGCAGTTTGCCGCTGCCGTTGAAATTCAATGCCGATGGGTTCTTCGTTGGCCCCTGCGCTTGCACATCAAGGCTGAGTTGGCCATCACCGGACATTCCTTCAACTGCGGACACTCCGTAGGCCTTGGCGATATTCAAGACCTCGCCCAATCTTGCATTCGGTGCTTTCAGGGAAGCTTGAACAATGCTGTTTGGAGTGGTGTATTGGGCCAGAGAAAAGTTCACAGTCACGCTGGTAGAACCGGTCGTGGCGGTGAAATCGTTGGAATGGATAGTCTCTGGAGTAAGCGTCAGGTCAATCGCGTTCACCTTCACAGGCTGAGGCAGGTCCCTGCCGCTCATGACCAGGTCACGAGCGGAAAGCTGGCCGTTCATGCTCGGCTTGTCTGCTGCGCCTTTTGCCTGAATGTTGGCATTCACCCGGCCATTCACGTCCATGCCTTGATTGAAAGCCACGCCAAAGGCGGAAGCCAGCCGTGCCGCTTCAGCAATCGAAGCATTCGCAGCAGTCAGTTTAACGTCAAGCTGCGCAGGCGTAGGTTTGGTGTTGACAGTACCGGCGATGGTGACTGGAGTTGAGCCCAGCTTCAGTTCTCCACGATGAATCTGAATCACATCCGTAGTGAGATCGTCAGCCACATCGTAGTCAAGCGTGATTGGATAGCCGACATTCACGTTGTGGATGCGCGGGTTCTCCATCTTAATGGTGCCATTGGATGCCATCTTGCCGCCTGCATTTTTGACCTTGGCATCTCCTGAAAGAAGCGCATCCATGCCATTCAACGCCTGCGAGTTCAGGAACTTTTCGACGGCTGAAAGAGATACCTGGTCCATGCGCAGCGTGCCGTCAAAGTTGGTATTCAGCATGTCTGCCTGCTGAATCGGGCCGCCTTTGCCTTCAAGATATACAGCCTGTTTTCCCTGGCCGGGAAGATGGGCCGCCGCTTTGATGGAGAATGCCTTGTCTGGCGCGAAATCATTTACGCTCAGGTCAATATGATCATAGACAGCACGCGATTGGTGCTTCTGCAGATCAGTGATCGCCACCTGGCCGTCATTGATGCCAAGATTCGCCAGTTCAATCTGGCCTGCATTTTTTTTGTTCGTATCTTCAGCAGTCTTCTGTGGTGAAGCGTTCTCTGGAGCAGTTTTCTGTGCCGGCATCGGTTTCGATTCCTGCCCCAGAGTGGCAAAGTTCCATTCACCCCGAGCATTACGAATCAATTCGATGTGCGGACGCTCGAGTTGCAGGGATTTGACGTCAACATCTTTGCGCAGCAGCGGCATCAGCTTGACCGAAACAGAGAGCTTGTCTGCCGTAGCGAACGGACGCGATGAATTGAAGTTTTTGTCTTCACCGATAACTGCATTGCTTACCTGGAATGAAGGCGGAAAAAGGCTCAGGCTCATAGGACCGAGCGATACCTGCCTGCCCAGCTTCTTTTCCAGTTGCGACTGGATTTGCGCGTGATAATCGTTAATATTGACAATGTGGGGAATAATGAATGCCGCCGCGATCAACAGCACCACGATCACCAGAATTGCGATTCCCAGCTTTCGCATAGTGTCCTCCCTTGTGGCGCATTAACACAATGTACTCGCACACTAATCGTTTAGATCGAAAACGGCCAGAGTACTTACACACTAATCTTTGCTTACATTAGAAGCTAGAATACGAAGGAGCGTTGCAGAGGAAATCGAAAGCGGCGAGGCAACCTCTTGAACCTGCGGACTATCGTGAATGCAACCGATTACTCCCTACCTGCAGCGGCTGCGCGACGTTTCTTGGGCGGTTCAGGCTTCTTCAGCCCAAGCGCAATATCTGCAAGCTCCAGCAAGCGTGATCCAGTCGGAGTAGCAAGCCGATCATTCCAGGCGCGGTCACCGTTGTCACCTTTCAGATTGGATTTTGGCGCAATCCACAAATCTTCAGCGGTGGCAACAGCGGAGGTTTTTTTGGCAGCCTGTTTTTTCGAAGGCAAGATACACTTCCAATTCTCTTGTACTTTGCTTACATGTGGGGGTAGACGACAGAATTATGCTCCAGCTAAAGACAGAGCGCAACAGCAAAAGCGCCGCCGATTGACCTGCGACGGACATGCCTGCTAAACTTATAGTTTACAACCACTTATCCCACCAAAGAAGGTTTTTCCAAGTGCAAGGTTATACCCGTCGTCAATTGAAACAAGATAAGTTCGCCGAAGGCACCATGTCATGGGCCTCTGAGCACCAACAGACTCTGCTCTGGTCCATAGGAGTGCTGCTGATCGTGGCTGTCGCTGCCATTAGTCTGTTCGCCTGGAACAGCCGCCAGACTGATCAGGCCAACCTTGCCTTGAGCAAAGCCATACGCATCTTCAACGCTCCTTTGCGGCAGGCCGGAACTCCTGCCAATGAAGCGATACAGACTTTCACCAGCATCATGGAGCGCAGTAAGGCGGCAGAGAAACAATTCAAAGACGTTGCCGACAAATATTCCCTCACAAAACCCGGGAAGATCGCCGGGTACATGGCTGGCGTGGCAGCAATGCAGGCGGGAGACAACGCAATAGCGGAAAAGCAGTTGAAATCTTCAGCCGATGCTCGCGACAAGGACATTGCAGCATTGGCCAAAATGGCGCTTGCGACTCTCTACCGCTCTACCAACCGGCAGTCTGATGCAGCCAATATCTACAAAGATTTAGCCGATCATCCCACCGATACTGTCTCAAAGCCGGCTGCCCAGTTGGAGTTGGCCTCCATGTACGAAAGCACAGATCCTAAGCAGGCTGCCAATCTTTATCAGCAAATCCAGAAGGAAAATCCGAGCACACGGGCAGCCCAGATTGCCGGCGCCAAGTTGAACAAGGGTGAGAATCCGGCCGCGCCTAGCTTCTAATCCAGGCTATTCTTAAACAGATAGCAAGTTCCGGCAAACCTTAGGCAAAGAGTCGCATCTGTTGAAAAGGCGACAGAAATCAAAATTCTGGCCAAGTTCAGCAGGAGCATCGTATGAAGTCCTTTTTGGCAGGTTTGGGTATTGGTATCGGTTTGGGTGTGCTTTTCGCTCCCATGAGCGGAGAGGAGACCCGCAACAACTTGACGCAGCGGGCTGGTGATTTGGCTGATTCCGCTCGCGATCTGGTCGACCAGAGTCGTGAGCGCGTCCGTACCACCGTCTCTGCAATTCGTGGCCAGGCTGAGCGCTTCACGGGCAATCAGCAGGAGGCTACTGGCACAGACGCCGGCCGCACCTTGTAGTCGCGGCAATCGTCATCAGTTGGGCGACGGCGCAAGCCGTTGCCCTGCATTTCTTGACACCTTCTCTATACCACCTTTATCCTAGTTGTTGATCTCCAGCGTCATCTCCCGCTAGGTTCTTCAAATTCAATATTCCGGAGTGTGGCCCTATGTTTATAAAAATAAAGGAACTGGAGCTCCGGAAAATTGTATTTGACGAGAATATCCCACCCGGCATCATTGATCTGGGGGAGGATATTGAACAAAAGACGCCCGTGACGGTGTCCGGTCGAGCCGAATTGATTCGCGAGCACCGGGGATCGCATGAAGTGGTAGAAGACATCCGGCTGGTTGGCAAGTTTGCTACGCAGGTAAAAGTGCGCTGTGCCCGCTGCCTGGAACCTGTGGGAGAATCTGTTGCCGAGGATTTTGATCTTCTGTACCGGCCCATGGGTGTAGACGCAATGTCAGACGAATCTGCCATCAGCCTCGCCGATACGGAAATCGGTTACTATCAGGGTGAAGGTTTGCTGCTGGAAGATGTGCTGAAAGAACAGCTTCTGCTGGCATTGCCGGTAAAGCAGATTTGCAGCGCGGAATGCAAAGGACTCTGCCCTCATTGCGGCGTCAACCTGAATGTGGAAAGCTGCGATTGTGTGCAGATTGTGAGTGATCCGCGCTGGGCAGCACTGGAAGATATTCGCAAGAAGCTGGAAAGATAAGCCCTGCAGCAATGAAGCTGCATGTGAAAGGAAAGGTTTCAAGGAAATGCCAAATCCCAAACGGCGGCATTCGAAGTCGCGTACCTCGAAGCGCCGCGCCCACGATTATTTGACGGCTGCTTCAGCCTCGGAATGCCCCAATTGTCACGAGAAGAAGATGCCCCACCGGGTGTGCCCGAAATGCGGTCATTACAAAGGCCGCGAGATTGTCGCAACCAAGGAAGCCAGCTAGTACTCACCCGTAGATGCAAACTGTTATCGCAGTTGACGCGATGGGTTCTGACCGGGCCCCCAAACCTGAGATCGAGGGGGTCATCCTAGCGGCCCGTCATTATGGTTTAAAAATTCTTCTGGTTGGACCGGAGCAGCAGCTCAGGAGCGAGCTCGCACACCATCCTTCTGCCCACGAACTGCCGATTGAGGTGGTCAATGCCACTGAAGTAATCGGCATGCATGAAAAAGCGCAGGCCGTGCGCACCAAGCGCGATTCCACCCTGCGCGTGGGATTGAAGTTGGTAAAGAATGGCGAGGCGGCCGGATTTGTCACGGCTGGGAATACAGGCGCTGCTATGGCTACGGCCAAGATGGTGCTGGGCGTCCTGCCGGGGGTGGACCGTCCCGCCTTGGCTGCTGTCTTCCCTACTTCAGCAGGCAAAGCCTCCATCATGGTCGACGTTGGCGCGAACGTCGATTCCAAACCGCAAAATATCAGCCAGTTCGCCATTATGGGCGAGATTTATTACCGCACCATTTTTGGTGTGAAGCGTCCCAGCGTAGGATTGCTCTCTATTGGAGAAGAAGAGAGTAAAGGCAACGAACTCACCCGCCACGCTTATGCGCTCATTAAGGAATTACCGGTGAATTTCATCGGTAATGTGGAGGGGCGCGACCTCTACAATGGCCGGGTAGACGTAATCGCGTGCGACGGTTTTGTCGGCAACGTTGCCTTGAAAATCTCTGAAGGCATTGCTGAAGCCTTCTCTTACCTGCTGAAAGAATCGCTTAAATCCACCATCGCTTCTCAAGTCGGGTACCTGCTCTCACGCAAAGCATTTGTTGATTTCAAGAAACGCGTGGATTACTCCGAATACGGGGGCGCTCCACTGCTGGGCTTGAGAGGAGTGGCCATCGTCGGACACGGCTCTTCGAATGCAAATGCAATTAAAAATGCCGTGCGTGTGGCCAAGCAGTCTGCTGAATCGGGTATCAATTCACGCATCGAGCAGGAACTCGCGTTCAGCAAGACCGCGGTAGGGGCAGGAACCTGGGAACCTTCATGAGCTTGCCCGTGATCGCCTTCACCTTCCCTGGACAAGGTTCACAAGCAGTTGGAATGGGGAAAGACCTCGCCGGACTTTATCCGGTGGCACGGCATACCTTTCAGGAAGCCGATGATGCATTGGGTTTTTCCGTCTCTCAGTTGTGCTTTGAAGGTCCTGAAGACAAACTGAAGATGACTGAGATTACCCAGCCTGCGATCCTTACGGTAAGCGTTGCCGTGTGCCGTGTGCTTCAGGAAAAAGGTGTTGTTCCTCAATATGTCGCCGGCCACAGCCTGGGTGAATACTCAGCCCATGTCGCTGCAGGGACAATTACTTTCACCGATGCTGTACGGGCCGTGCGCAATCGCGGCCAGTATATGCAGGAGACAGTACCGGCTGGGGACGGCGCTATGGCTGCCATTCTCGGCACGCCCCTGGAGCAATTGCAGCAGGTCTGTAATGACGCAGCTCAGGGAGAAATTGTTTCACCAGCCAACGTCAACTCGCCCGACCAGATCGTAATTTCCGGCAGCACAAGAGCAGTAGAGCGCGCCGTTGAATTGGCTAAGCAGCGTGGCGCCAAAAAAGCCGTTATGCTGCAAGTGAGTGCTCCCTTCCATTGTGTGCTCATGAAGCCCGCCCAGGATCGCCTGGCGCATGACTTGAACGCATTGCGGTTTCGTGATCCGGAAGTACCGGTCATCAGTAACATCGATGCCCAGCCAAAAACCACCGGCACAGCTTCACGTGAAGCCCTGATCCAGCAGGTAACCGGTGCAGTACAGTGGGCTGCTTCGATGCAGAAGCTGATCCAACTGGGAGTGACCACTTTCATTGAAGCTGGCCCAGGAAAGGTTCTGACCGGGCTCATGCGCCAGATTGACCGTTCTAAAACGGCGTTCATTGCCAATGATGAAGCGTCGTTACAGAAGGTCACGGACACGCTCAGCAAGCAGTGAGTCATCGAGCACTTCATTTTCCGCATCGAGTTAGGGTGTGCGACATAAAAGTGAGAACTAAGCGCGCCTCGCCTCCCAATAATCCTCAAACCGACCACTGAGTCGGCAACAGCGAAGGGCGATGATGGCGTT
>QHVI01000010.1 GCA_003223515.1 Candidatus Angelobacter sp. Gp1-AA117 | reverse complement strand
GCATCTGATACGTTTTCATACGAAGCGCTTAGAGGAACTCGGTCTGAAGGTACTCACGACACCCATGGCGGCATAGGGATTTTCAGGGCAGAGAACGATCTCCGGCACCTTGCAAACGGCCGCCGATTGTCCGATCGGCGCAGAGGTGACAATTTACAACGTCACCAGCAGCACCACGGGCTTGATCAAGACTCCACTTGCTGCAGTGCTCACCAATCCCGACGGCACCTTTACGGCTACGTTCAACTGGTGTTCTTTCTCGTGGTGCTGGTGGCCCTGCGAGTTTTTCTGGTGGGATTGCTGGCCGTGGTGGTGGGAATTGGATATGCTGGCGGTGATCGAGAACCTCGAGCGCAGGCTCCCGCTGCAAGCCGCCAGATCGGAGAAAGTTTCGCTTGCCCATGCTGCACCCCTAAGGCAAGCGCACACCGCAGACCTTATGACCGGAGTTGGATTTGCCGGCCTGCGTTCTAACACAGAGTTGCGGCCTGATAGCGCGCGCACGGCGTTGATTGCCTCCAAACTGGCCAATCCACGTATACGCGAGATCTTCCCTTGGTGGTGGTGGTGCTGTGAAAATCCAAACATCGTCTTCAGCGCAACACAGGGCGCAACCACGATTCTGGATGAAGACCCCAACACCAGCACACGTTGGTGCTTCTCCAGCGGCCAAAGCGTTCCGCTGACCGGCAACGGTCAAAGTATTGGAGCCTGTCAACTGCAGAATGGCGGGCCATGCGGATTCTCATGGTCATCGGTCGGGGATGAGCCCGGTGGCATTCTGGTCACAAACATTTCGATGGGTTATGCCGTGGGCTCAGGCGGAGCATGCAGCAACATGGCCTTCAATGGCTCGCTCAATCTGAATGGCATCTTCGGCGGCAACTGCCTCGGTTTTTACCAGGTTCTGGCGGGCCAGTGGGGCGGAAACGGCAATCCAGCCCGTGGCGGGACCCCACCCGTCGGTAGTCACGCGCTGTCTGCTACATTGACGGATACCATCACCATCTGGCATCTCGGGACTATCTCGCAGGTCTCCGTGACTCTTGGGCCCTGCAGCTTCAACGGTATGGATAATCTGTACATATCGCGGGGCCATCGGCAGAATCCCCCCGCTGGAGTCACAGGGTTGCCTGCATTTCCGACGATTCCCGCCGGAGCTATATGGGGTTGGGATGCTCCTAATCTCATTCTTACAGTCCCGGCTGGGGATCTGGTAGCTCCAGCCACCACCGGAGGCGCCACCCTCTCCCTTAAACCCTATGACATCACGGGCGCTGCGCTGCCGATGGGAACCCAACCGTTCGACTTGGGACCCGATTTGATCCTGATGAATGACACCACGTCTTTAGTGGGAGCGGGCGGGACGACACATCCAACCATCGACTCGGTTCAAGTCTTCAACGCTGATGGTACTCCGGCAACGTTATCAGTGAGCTCAACAACCGTGTGTCCGGCGTATCAGATCACCACTCCAAGTGGTGGCTACGTGCTGGTTCACACTACGGTCACAGACAATGCCGGACACCTGTGCGAGTATTACCTCCAAACTCAGTATGGGAATGGGCTGTATCTTGGGGGGACGACGCCATCGGATCGCGATTATGCGCAGCCAGCATCCAGCTTCACACCACCTTCGCCTCCAGGCCAGCGTTATGGTGTAGATGCGGGATATTCGGCGCCCAACAACCTGCCGTTTCCGGCGCCACCGCCATCGTCTCCACCATTTGCATTGTCAGTACCGGGCAATTGGAGTTATGTGGGCGGTGGCGACACCTTCTACATACCCATCACTCGAAGCTGCTGCTATGACTTTCAGTTGTGGGTAAGCAAGAGGACGACTGACGGACAGACCTTCGCCTGCTCTGGATGGAACCCTACCTTCCAGACAGTGAATATTACCGTGGTGTGATCTGGTTGCCTGCCCTTGGCAGCAGGCACCAGTTCCAATGTGCTCCGTAGCGGGACGGCCAACCAGCCGCTCCGCTGCGGATCATAATGCGATGAGTGAATTCATGGGCACGCAATTCTATTGGTTTTTTCTTGGCGTCCTTTCGGTCTGGCGCGTAACGCACCTGTTGAACGCTGAGGACGGTCCCTGGGAACTGGTGGTTTGGCTGCGACGGTGCGCCGGAACAGGATTCTGGGCTGCCCTGCTGGACTGCTTTTATTGTCTCAGTCTGTGGATCGCGGCTCCGGCGGCGTTGTTTCTTTCCCGCAAGCCGGTCGAAGGGATATTTACATGGCTGGCGCTTTCGGGTGGCGCCTGCCTGCTGGAACGCACACTCAACAAATCTGTAGTCATTGAACCCATGCCCCCAGAGGCAGAGAGAGAGGCCAACGATGTGTTGCGGACAGAAACGCTCACAAATGCAGAACAGCCTGCCACCGAGGAGGATGTCCAACACGCCTCAGTACGGATCCGCTGACCGTCAAGGGGTCCAAACCCAGACTTCGCTGCCGGCAACCAACGCAATTTCGCCACATGCTCCCATCCATTCACGAGGCGGTTTTTGGACCGGAATCGCAGGATCCACCCAACCTTCTGTGCTTGTTCGCTATTTGGACAATGCTCCAGTTCGGGTTCGAGGTCCTGTGAGTGGGCGTTCTTACGAGTTCTCGGGTTCGAGAGCGACCCAAAGCGTTGATGCCAGAGACGCTTCTTCCCTGTTACAAACACGGTCTTTCAGGCGCGCATAACGCTGCTCTTAAGCCTCATTCATGCCTCAACGCGATCACGGGATTTACCCTGGTGGCGCGATGGGCGGGCACGTAGCAGGCCAGCAGGGCTATGGCGCAGAGTGAAAGAGCTACGCCTGTGAAGGTAAGCGGGTCGGTGGGGCTCACGCCAAAGAGCACACTTGCCATCAGCCGCGTGAGCGCCAGCGCCGCAATCATTCCAATGGCAATGCCAAGCAGCGTCATGCGGGCGCCATCTCTGAGCACCATACCAAGCACATCGATGGGCCGGGCACCCAGGGCCATGCGTACACCGATCTCCTGCGTTCGCTGTCCTACCAGGTAAGAGAGCACGCCATCAATGCCTATGCTGGCGAGAACCAAAGCCAGCGCTGCAAAGACGGCCAGCAAAGACATGGTAAAGCGCTTGCCGGCAATGGAATTGGCGACCGTCTGCTGCATATCCTCAGGCCCATAGGCCACCAGGGAGCTGTTGAACTCCAGAATTCGATGGCGCAACGCATCAAAGGAAGGAATGCCGGGCTGCCGGGTGCGCAGGAAAATGTCGGCTAAGAATCCAATACGTTTGGATAGGTAGATGCAAGAAGTCACACCCTCTGAGGGTCACGAGATGGAGGGCCGATCCCGGCTAGGGATCGGCCCTTACCGCGGGTTGCACGCAGAGCGGTTGTCCTAATGAAGTCGCGACTTCTATTCAGTTTTCAAAGAACATGAACCCGACTTGCGGGCCAAGGCATTTTGCCCTGTTTACTCAATGGTTAACTTTCAAAATGGCAAGATGAAGCGGAACACGGAACAAATCGATTCAAGTCCTTAGATTGCTTCGGGTTGCGCTGTTCCGATTGAGATTTCCTGTTCCGGAACAGAAGCGGAACAGCCAGTCTCAGGATGATGATCACAGAATTGCTGCCATGATGGCAGGAAAGCCTTACGGTCATAACCGCGGACCGGGGCACCGGCAGCGGTGCGTTGCCTGTCCGGGAGAATACCAAAGCCCTCAAGAAGCAGAGCGAGAGAGCGGCCATTGAGGGGCTTGCCGCGACTCCATTCGGCCCAAGGGCGATCCTGAAGTTCACATAGATGCTGTACCAGATAGCTGGTGGACAAGCGATCAGGATCATGGCAGTGAAGGAAAGCTTCACGAACATCGTGAAGCGCGAGGATGGATTGATTGATTTTGTCGTTGCGAGCATTGTGGAAAATCCGCCTCAAGGCAAAGCGCGCCTGTTGCGGCCAAGCGCCACCAATAAGATCTGCCAGGAGGAGCAGCGGTTCCACGTGGTCACGCTGATGGATATTCAGATGCGCCAACTCCTCTGCCGGGGATTCACGGCTGACCGCTGAATAGAACAGTTGATTGAAATTCCGCACCACCCAATGTTTCATCAGGTCAATCAGCAGTTCGTAATCATCTTCAACTTCGGCCACTTGAATACGCTTGACGGCTGAGAATGTCGCGGGGCGCAGACAAACAGGAATGCTGCGGTCGGCGAGCGCCGAGGGGAGAGGGCCTCGCCCGGCAAAAGCACGCGGAGAAAAGAGGTTGTAGCCTTTTACCACCCTTCTGCCGTGACTGGCAAAATAGCGTTCCTCATCCACCAGACCACAAACCAAGAAGTTTATGACCTGCTGCCAGCCTGATGACGAGAAGGTGAGATGACGGTCATCGAGCAGGATGGTAGCGGGCTCGACCAAGGTCTTTTGAATGACGTCTGCAGGCGCAGGGGCGGCCGCATACCAAGGCTGCGAACAGAGGACATGGAGAAGTTGCAAACAGATGGTTTTGCCGGTGGTCTTTTCGGCAGAATAGATATTGAGGCCAGGGCTAACGTGGAAGGCGCGATAGCACCAGGTGTGCAGCACCCAAAAGCCAGCACGGTGAGCTGGTCATCCGAGCAGGCCAGAAACCGGCGTATGAAGCCGGTGAGCCTTGCCATGATCTCGGGAGAGTCGGGTAGCGGCCCAATGAAGTCGCCGGGAGGAATAGAGAGAAGCTCGGATGCAGGATTCCAGAGATCCGCCAGATCAGTTTCGCCGGCCTCTTCATCAGTTTCATCAGCTTCATCAGCTTCTTCGCTGGTTTCATCCGGTGAGGACAGGGGAACATAGCCTTCCGGAAAGCGGCCGCGAAAGAGAGATTCAATACTTTGCAGTTGGGCAAGCTCGGTGGGCACGGCGGGCGCATCGAGGCCGGGCAGAGATTCGTTTTCAGGCATATCGAGGCGTTCCTGGCGAAAGCGGTCCATGGTATATGAGTAGTAGTTCTATAGCAGAATGGAACGAAAGGCAAGATTTTTTTGAGGAGAATTTACCCCCTAATTCCCGGGCGTGGCGGGCCACAACCAAAAACCTTTTACCGCAGCGTGGCGGGCCACAACCAAACGGCTTTAACCGCAGAGAACGCAGAGAGCGCAGAGGAAGGCCAGTAAGCCGCGAATGAAGCGAACTGCGCGAATCTCGCGAATCAGAAATGGGATTAGCATTTAGCTGCCCAAGCAGAATTCTTCGCGGCTTGAGACGAATTTGATTGTTAGCAATGCAGAGGACGCAGAGGTAATAAAAGTAGTTGATGTGTATTGAATTTGACGGTGTGTTGCTCGCTATGGGTCGCACGCGCCCCTTGGCTGCGCGGGAGAATTCGTCGCAAGCAGAGAAGAATTCGAACGTTAGTAATACAGCGTGGCGAGCCACAACCAAAAACCTTTTACCGCAGAGGACGCAGAGGAAGCAAGAGTAAGTTTATACAAAGGGGCAAACGGAGGATGCAAAGACAAAAACTCACCACAGAGACACTGAGACACTGAGACACTGAGAAAGCCTAATGGGTTCTGAATTTAGTGCAACAAAAACAAAAAGGAAGTAAACAACTCACCTGGATAGAATAGGGTTCCTCGCCAGCGCTCGGGACAACAAAAAAATAAACCCACTGGTTCCCTGCTAACAGCGGCTGAGCGCTTCACCAGTGGGTCATTCTGTGCTGCGTTGCCCTGATGCCCCAAAGCACGCAGCAATATCTTAGAAGCAGGGTGGCTGAAAAAAGTTTGCCAGTGAAAACAGCACTTAGCACTCAGCATTCAGCATTCAGCCCCTGACCATCATCGCCGACCTCTACTGCAATCGAGCAGACGCGTCAAAACCAAATGCAACCGCAAAGGGCGCGGAGGACGCAAAGGAAACAAAAAGTAAAGAAGCCTATCTGCCCAGGTCATTTTGCAATGTTTCAGTTGCTGGTGTTCTCGGGCTGCTGCGGCGGCTTCAACGAGCGCACAAAGTTCACGAACTCCGGATCCTTCCGCAAGGTGGCGAATTCATTATCTTTGAGTGCGTCCTGTACGTGCGGGTACCCTTCTTCATTGGCCTTGCTCAGGTAAAGGCGACATCTCTCGGCGTCACCGCGCTGGCCAAACATTTTCGCCAGAACGTAGTTGATGGCGGCCCGGTCGCCGGTGGCCGCGAGCTTGATCGAAACTCCCCCGGAGGGCTGCGGATCGAAGATGTGAGGATCGAGTTCCATGGCGCGGGCGTATTCCCTGCTGCCTCTATCCAGGTCTTTCATGGCGAAGTAAGCGATGCCAAGGTTGCTGTGGAAGCTCGCCTTGAGATCATTCAACTTCACCGCCTTGCGGTATTCTCCGGCGGCTGCCCCAAAGCGGCGCATCTGGTAGTAGGTAGCGCCCAAGTTGTTGTGCGCATCGGCATAATTCTTGTCGATACTCAAGGCGTGCTGAAATTCTCTTCTAGCTTCCTTGTAGCGGTTCACCTGGAGCAGCGCAATACCTGCCTTGTTGTGGAGTGGGGCAGTGTCAGACTTCTTCATAGCTGCATAGTAATAATCGAGCGCATCCAGATATTCCTTGCGGGCGCGGAGCGAGTCTCCGTCTTTCTCCAGATCTTCAACGGATGCGGTGGGGGATGGCGGGGTTACATTGCCAGGCTGCTGTGACCCGGAACCGGATTGAGGTTCCTGGGCCAAAGGACGAATGCCTGACAGCAGCATGAAGATAAGAACTGCGCGGCTGAAGCGATTCATTTGGACCCTCCTGGTGGCTATGGGCCAGGGCCAGCGCCGGAAGGGGCTGGCCTCTTGTCTTTGTCCTTGTCCTTATTGTCTCCCTTTATAGATCCAAATATACGCCCAAAAAAACCTTTCTTTTTGGGTTTACCCTGGTCATCTTTTTCGTCCGATGACTCCTGGGCGGACACGACCGGCTTCTGAGCGGGAGCCGCTGGTGGTGTATTAGACACCACCGGAGGCGGATTCGGCTTGGCTTCCATGCCGAAAATCTTCTGGAAGATATTGCGATGGTCGGCGGCGCTTTGCTCGCAGGTCTGCGTGGGCTGCGTGCCCTCGATAAAAGCCATCACGTAATCGTTGGGACATGCAGGCGTGGCGACGGTATTCGTCACTTTATCAATGGAAAGCTGCACTACGCCGCTGGGCGGAGAGAATGGCTTCACGTCAGAGTAGTTGGGAAGAGCGATGGCGCGCTTCATGAACTCTGCCCACACGGGTGCGGCAAGGGCAGAGCCGCTCAGCTTAATGTCACTGTAATCGTCATAGCCTACCCACACAATGCAGAGCAGATTTGAGGTGAACCCGGCAAACCAGGCATCATGGGAGCTGCCGGTTTTGCCTGCGGCCGGAGCGGTAAAGCCACGGGAGCGCACACCGGCTGCCGTCCCGTTGTTGATGACTCCCTGAAGCATCGTGGTTACAACATAGGCCACTCGCGGATCGAGCACCTGGTTTTTTTGCGCCTGAAAGTCTTCAAGCACGTTCCCGGTGGCATCGCGCACGGATTTCACCATGATGGGCGTGATGCGCTGTCCACCGTTGCTGAAGACGGTGTAAGCCGCCGCCATCTCCATGGGGCTAGCATCATAGGCACCCAGGGCCATTGCTGGAGTTGCTTTAACCGAGGAGATTCCGGCAGATTTGGCCAGCGCGGCCACTTTGTCATAGCCCACCATCTCGGCGACTTTTACGGTGGCGTTGTTCAATGACATTTGCAGGGCGTATTGGGCGCTGACCTGCCCCTTGTACTCGTCTTTGTAGTTCTTGGGGGTATAGATTTCGTCGCCGTTGCTGTAGGCGCCGGGTGAATCATCGACCAGTGAGGCGGGGGTAAGCACTGGCTGATCGCCGGTAAGGGCATTGTTCACTGCTGTGGCATAGACAAACGGTTTGAAGATCGAGCCGGTGGGACGCTTGGCCGTGGCATGGTTGAGTTGGCTGTATCCGTAGTTGCGTCCGCCGACCAGGGCGAGCATATCCCCGGTATGAGGATCGAGAGCCACCAGCGCCACCTGGGGCGTAGGCCCGGAGAGAATCCTGGTCTCGGTCTTGGCGTTCTTGCCTTTGCCGATTTTCACCTTACGGGTGCGAAGTTTTGTGACCTGCTTATCCACCTCGCTGATGCCCACCGCAACCGCTTCAGCAGCAGCTTTCTGCAGCGCGGGATCAAGGGTGGTGTAGATGCGGTATCCGGCGCCGTTCAGATCGTCTTCAGCATATTTCGAGAGCAACTGCTCGCGGATGAGATCGACAAAATAGGGAGCATCGCTGGCTTCCACGTTCTGGGGGGCCAGCTTCAGCGGAGTAGCTTTAGCGGCATCTGCCTGGGCGCGGCTCAGAACCTCGTTTTCAACCATGGATTCCAGCACCAGGTTGCGACGTTCCATGGCGCGCTCCGGATGCCGGTACGGCGAAAGATAGCTGGGAGCCTGAATCATTCCGGCGAGCAGGGCCGCTTCAGGAAGAGTGATGTCTTTGAGGTCCTTGCTGAAATAAGCCTGGGCTGCTTCGCCGAAGCCGGTAATGGTAAATGAGCCACGCTGGCCCATATCGACCTGGTTGGCGTAAAGCTCGAAAATCTGCTTTTTGGAGAAGCGCTGCTCCAGCTCAATGGAAATCAGGATCTCGATCATCTTGCGCTTGATCTTCTTCTCACGGGTAAGGAAGAAGCCACGGGCCACCTGCATGGTGATGGTGGAGCCGCCCTGCTGCTTGCCGCCTTCACGCAGATCGATCCAGCCGGCTTTCATGAGCCGCCAGTAGTTGACGCCGTTGTGATGGAAGAAACGGCGGTCTTCGATGGAGGTGACGGCATCCACCATGACCTTGGGAACGTCGTCATACTTTACCAGCCGCTGCTTGGCGCGCTGCTGGCCGTCAAAGAGGCCGGTCACAAGCTGAGGCTCAAGCTGGTAGGCGGAAAGCTCGTCCTTGGAATCCCCAAGAGCGGCAATCTTCTCTACTTTGCCTTCATGGACACGGACAACCGCGCCTTCCGAGTTGTAGTAGGAGTCGGAGCCGGGCTTGACCTCAATGGCTGCGTTCAGCAGCTTGTAGGTGCCAAGCTTGGATTTGCCCTGTTCACCCTCTTCGGTATAGCCCGCATGACGGAGATAATTGGCAATCTCGCGAATGTCAGCCTTCTGTCCGACCCGGACACCCCGAGGCTGGGCGTAAATCTTCGCGGTGTTGGCGAAGATCTGGCCACTCATCCGCTTGTCTACGATCTTCTGGTACTTGATGTAGTAGTACGAGAATACGCCGAACAGGATGGTGCAAATAATGATGAACGACGCCACAGCCGCCCTTACAACAGGGTGGGATAGGCTGTTGCGAAAGCCTTTGAAGCGGGGAATTTTGATTTTTATGGCCACTTGTAGAGCGGAGCTGCCCCTCTCTCAGACGCGTGGCGGGCCAGAGCGTTACCTGCTGGGCTGCTGAGAAGTTTCCGGTTCGTCTTTAATTATATCCGTTTATTGAGTGAATTGGTCGTAAAGTCTAAGTCCATTGGATGCACTAACATATCGACATGCACCCGGTAGTGGACAGTAATTCCTAAACCATCGCCGGTGCGGTCAATCGTAATCTGGTCTTCCTTCAACGGTATAGACTCTTTGGCAGCCTCTTTTATTACAATGTCGCGCAAATCCTCGTCAGTTTTTTGAGTGAAATAAGAATTCCGCCGGGCGACCTCATCCAGATCGTCACGGAAGGCATAATCGTGGAAGTAAGGTGGAAGCAGGTTCCACCCGACATAAAACATAATAATGAGGAGTCCGAACCCTATAAAAGTTTTCGCTTTTCCCATTCACACACCTTGCTATATATCCTTCAGGACTGGGTTAATTGCCTGAAATGGCCTTCAATTTCGGGGATATTAGCATCCTGAGACTGGCGTGTCGAGCGGGTAACCACCTCAACTTTCCCTTCCGTAACCTTCTTGCCAACATTGATTCTGAAAGGAATGCCGACCAGGTCGGCATCCTTGAACTTAACGCCGGGGCGTTCATCCCGGTCATCGAGAAGCACAGACAGCCCGATCCCCTCAAGCTGCCGGGCAATGTGCTCAGCGGTTTGCAGAAGGCTGCCCTCATTCACATTGGTGGGGGTGATGACCACGTCAAAGGGAGCGATGGACCGGGACAGCCAGAAGCCGTCCTGATCATTATTCTGTTCGATGGCCGAGGTCAGGATGCGCTCGATGCCGATGCCGTAACTGCCCATGATGGGCGCGACTTCTTTGCCGTCCTTATCGAGTACCGTGGCTCCCATCGACTTGGAGTATTTATAACCCAGCTTGAAGATATGGCCGATTTCCATCGCCTTACCCACTTCAAGAGGATGACCGCAGTTAGGACAGCCCTCCTCCGCAGAGGCATTGCGCAGGTCAATCCACTCCGTGGGATAGAAATCCCTTCCGGGAGTGACGTTGCGCAGATGGTAATTCTCTTTGTTGGCGCCCGTGATCAGGTTCTTGCGGCCCTTCAACGCAGTGTCCGCAAACAGCAGTGGCAGAGAATCCAGCAGAAGCTTCTGGGTGTGGCTGCCGATATCGCCGCCGCCGGAGCTGGCCGGCAGTTTCACTGGCCCCAGATAGCCCGCCGGAGAACGAAAGACCCGCTCGATCTCATCCGCTTGCATAGGACGGAATTCCTTCCCTCCCAGCACCGTGGTGAGCTTGGCTTCATTCAAAGAATGATCGCCGCGCAGCAGCACGATCACCGGACGCGTCTTCTTCCCGCCCGGGGCTTTGGGATCGGCTTCGACCTGCATGTAGGCCAGAGTCTTGATCTTCTGGGTGGGCGAGACCCCGAGGAACTTTGCAACCTCCTCAATGGTCTTCATGCCCGGCGTGTGCACCTCTTCAGGCTTGCCATCACCAGGCAGGTCTTCAGCGGGAGCGAGCTGCGATGTGGCTTTTTCCAGGTTGGCGGCGTATCCACATTTACTGCAGCTTGCCACCATATCCTCTCCGGCATCGCTCATCACCATGAACTCATGCGACTGCGAGCCACCCATAGCCCCGGAATGGGCCTCGACTACGGCATACTTGAGGCCGCAGCGGTCGAAGATGCGCCGGTACGTCTCATAGTGCTTCTGGTAGGAGACGTCGAGCCCGGCGGCATCGATGTCAAAGGAGTATGAGTCTTTCATGGTGAACTGGCGCACTCGGATCAGGCCGGACTTGGGCCGGGGCTCGTCGCGGAACTTCGACTGAATCTGATACCAGATTTGCGGCAACTGCTTGTAGCTGCGCAGCTCTTTGCGGGCGATCTCAGTCATGATCTCTTCATGGGTCATACCCAGGCAGAGATCGCGTCCGCCACGGTCTTTCAGGCGGAACATGTTGTCGCCCATCACCGACCAGCGTCCGCTGGCCTCCCACACTTCGCGCGGATGCAGCGCAGGCAGATAGAACTCCTGCCCGATGCGATTCATCTCTTCACGCACAATGGCAGTAATGCGCAGGATGGCGCGCTGGCCCAGAAACAGGTAGGAATAAAGTCCTGCGGCAAGCTGGCGGATGTAACCTGCACGTATCAGGTATTTGTGGCTGGCGACCTCGGCGTCGGCAGGCGCTTCACGCAATGTGGGGATAAAAAGTTGTGACCAGCGATGCATTCGTTCTCTCAGCTCCAGTGAATCAAAGGGAATCTTTTATTGTAACAAGCTGACAGAATCATCGAGCGCAGCGCGGAAAGCCTATGAAGACGGTCCTGTTCAACGGCCAGCAAATCCTTTGGTGGATGACCTCTGGTAAGGTAATATCCAAATTACATTTCAAATGTCGCTAAAAAAATATCTGGAAGAGACGACTCCCGGTTCCATCGCAAGTGAAATTGGCTTTTACACTCCACTGGCGACACATCTCTTTGGGGCTTTGCTCGGATATCCTCCCAAACACCGGATTATCAACAAATCCGGGGAACACGGCATTCCAGATATACGGCTGTATTCGAAAGAAGACAATTCGGAGTGGATCATCGTTGAAGCGAAGCGCGATGATGCTGAAATCAGGAATGAGGAACGCAGAGCCAGGCTCTGGAAAGAACAGATCATCGGGCATCGCTATATCTCTCCGGAGACGTTTTATGTAATCCTTTGCGCCCCTCGGACTTTTTACGTTTGTGATTTGGACAGCAATCTGCTGGAAGTAATCCATTTGGATGATAATCGCCTTCTCAATCCAGGAACGGGCGCGGAATTTCCATTATCAGACAAAACTTTTCGTGAATTGGCTGCTCGCGTCAGCTACGCTGCATCTTTAGAGCGTCACCAATTCGAGGCGTTCCGTCGCGGCGAACTTCACAGCGGACACATTCACCTTACAGCGGAAACCCTCTCCCAATTACAAGGTGTGTTCGTTTATTCAATCGAGAAGCTGAAGGAGTACTGCCAAACCCATTTTCGCGAAGTGCGCTCTTCTTACGAACAAGCCAGAGAGCAGATTCAGCAGATTGATACGGCACTTGAAAACCTCGGTTCAGGAGCCATCAAGACCCGGCAAAAACTTGAATACCGCCGTAACACCGTCCGAGCCAGGTACCGCCTCGCAGTACAACTCTTTGAAGATGACTATGATCGTTTCAAGCATGACCAGACCTATGCTGGTACAAACCTGGAGGAAAACTTTGAAGATATCTTCTGCACCAACACCGCTTATGTTGCATTGAGCCGCCTCTTTTTTGTACGCATCTGCGAGGACTCGGGGCTGACCACGCGTAAGATCTCGAATTCAGGGATAGCAGTGTGGCGTGACTTTGTCCAAAATATCAAGGGAAACTATCAAGACCTTCTTGAAGTCGCATTTAAGGACGTGGCCCATGTTTATTCCAGCCTCTTTGAAGCTTCTGTTTTTGACTGGTTCGGCAAGGGGAATGGCCTTCTTCACGACATCCTGGAAAGAATTCTCTTTCGCCTGAATGCTTTTAGTTTTCGCGTAATCAACCGTGATCTTCTGGGTTCTATCTACCAATATTTCCGGCCCAGGATCGAACGTAAACGGCTGGGCGAATACTACACGCCTGTAGAAGTTGTGGATTTCATTCTGGCAAGAACAGGAATAGCTACCGATCCGCTGCTCATGCAGAAGCGCATCCTTGATCCTGCTTGCGGTTCCTTCACATTCGGCGTCAGGGCAGCGATACCGCTGCTACAGGCGGGTTCCAGCCTCTCGCCGCAAAACAGAATTGATCTGGTCCGGACATGTCTTCGCGGTCAGGACATCAATCCTTTTTCGGTGTTTCTGTCACATTTGAGTCTTCTGTTTGCGTTGCTGGACATTTATCTCGAAGCCAAGCGGCTCGATCCCCGATTCGAAATCAAACCCATGGATGTGGTAACCCAGAACTCCCTGACTGCAGCAGTCCCCGCGTACCGGGAAATCGGCGGACTTGAAGAGGAAGAGCTGGACAGCAAGAGGGAGCAATTTGATTACGTGATCGGCAATCCTCCCTTTGTCCGCAATGAGCGTCTTCCTAAAGAAGACCGCGAAGTCCTGAATGAACTCTTTCCCAGTCTCGCTGTAAAAAATACAGATCTCTCGGTTTATTTCCTTTACGCCTCAATCGAACACTTCACCAGAGAAAATGGTGTTGTGGGAATGGTTGCTCCGATTGCCATTACGAATGCACAAATGGCGGCCTATCTCCGCAATTTTGTGCGCCAGAAGGACTACGAACTAACAGAGATTGTATCGCTTGAATGGTGCGCAAAAGAATCCTTCCCGGGTGCAGATATCATCCCCATACTGATCTTTCTCAGGAAGAAGCAGCGGGGCCCGGAACACAAAATCCGATTGGTTTCAGGCGTGAAAAGCATCGCCGAGCTCAGCCAGTGCATTCAAGACACAGATTTTTTCGAAAGCAAGTCAGCACATCTTCCGTTTGATGAATGGTCACAGCTTAGCACCAATGGAGATTGGTGCCTTGATATCGGCGAAGAAGACCTGCCGGTTATTCAAAAACTCAATGCTGCAGGTACGATCGAGCAAGAGGGGATTGCCCGTTGTTCTTATGGAATTAAAGGCGGCAATCAGCAGAATTTTCTGCGTAATGCGATAGATGGGAAGGCACATCCAGGCGAGGTTCCCTTTTTACAAGGTCAACACATAGCGACTTTCAACATTTCCGGAGAAGTAAACGAGCATGTAAAATTAGCAAATATTTCCAGCGCTGAAAGTGCATCTATCTGGAACGATCTCAGTTTCTATGAAGCCAATCAGGGGAAAGCTGATGAATCGGGAATGGGCCGATATAATTACGTCACTCCCGAACGGCTGGGAAATACTGCGCCCAGCGATACACTCTGCTGTCTCTTACCAGAAATCTATGTCACGCTGGTAGCATCAGTAATCGATCCACTGGCAACTACTGCCAATAACGGCGTGGTCGTGATTGTACCGAGAAAATATAGCGCCTATTGTTTGTCTGCGATCCTAAATGCAAGAGTTTCCCGGTATTATGCGTTTCTCACCCAAAGGTCGGGGATTTTGCTGCGGCGGCGCACCCACTGGTATCCCCGCGCTATTAAAGCGCTCCCCATGCCTAAGCTCACTCAAGAAACCGCTCTAAAACTGCACAATCTGGCCCACGATGCTACGAATCTTTCCACGAGTGTTCCGGGCAGTGAGGTGGAGGCGTATGTGGCCGGGAGCGCCACTATTGAACAGTTCAAGAAGGCCGGGTTTCTCGGCCTGCAACTGCACCTAAGCGACGAAATAGATCGGGATGATCTCGAAGACTCACAGATATCAGGCACTGAGCTGCATATCGGATCTGGTATTATTCGTGCTCCTTATCCTGACCTGCTGGTACTCTTGCGCGCCGCTTTGCTGGCAACTGACAAAGACGAATTCAGCAGAGAAGAGTTGGAAAATACTCTGCTTCCAAGTGAAAGAGAACCTCAGTCCCACCTTGCTTCAGCAGTCATCGAATTTTCGGCAAGGCTCAAGAACACGGAGGATAAAGTCCGTGGGATTTTGGAAAACATCGACGAAATTGTGGCTGCTGGATTAAGACTTACTCCTGCAGAACACGATGTTATAAAACGACGCTGCCAGCAGTTCCCTCTCTCGGTTACGGTAGAACGACCCAGGTTTGCCTGGAGTGCTGACCGGAAAAAGCAGGCACGGCGCATCTACAAACCCGGCGAACGGTTTAAGTGAAAGGCAATCCACCCTGTCCGGCAGGGTCTTGGTCCTTGGTCCTCATGGAGAGCGCACAAGCCCAGCGATATCTGTCGCCTTGCGATGCAAAACGATTCACCGGAACCGCAAATTGATTCACTATTCTTGATAGTTGCATTCAGCAGCAACTCAGGTCATACTGCCGTACACAACTCAACGGAGTGTCGTCCCCAGCTTGGCAGAAATTGCCCTCCGTAAAGTTGCAGTCGTTCAAGTTGCAGTCGTTCCCAGTTCCGGACCACAGAATTTAATAAAACATTGGAGAATCTCGATGCGCCACAACCTCCCCCGCGCAGCGTGTGCGATCTTACTGCTGTTCGTGTACCTGCTCTCAACTGTTTCTATTGCCCAGACCCAAGACCCACAACAAACGAATCCACCCGACCCTGATGGTACGGCCCAGACCACTGCAGTCGATCCTGATCGCCTTGCACTGTCAGAGGATACCGACAGTCCCGACCTGCCTGGCTTTCTTCTGGGCTCGATCGACACCGAGCAGTATCTGCGCATGAGGAACTCGCACAACCGGCGGCTGCGCGGACTGATGGATCCGGATTTTGATCCGGCGCGACGCAATGCCGCAATCAACCAGATGGCGCAGCGTGAGCAGCAACTACAACAGGCAGCGGCCACGGGCGCTCCTGATCCCACGACAACGCCTACCGGACCAATCGCACCCAACAGCCCGGTTACACCTCTTCCCGCCAGCATTCTCGCCCCATGGACACCGCTTGGCCCCGCTCCTATTCCGAATGGCCAGACCACAGGCGTGTCGCAGGCAGTGAGTGGCCGCGTGACTGCCATTGTGGTTCATCCCACCAACGAGAACATCGTTTATGTGGGTACGGCGCAAGGCGGAGTCTACCGCTCCCTCAACGGCGGCACCAGTTGGACGCCACTCATGGATACGGCGCTGTCGCTATCCATTGGCTCCATTGCCCTTGATCCCACTAATGCCAGCACGCTGTTTGTAGGAACAGGTGAGGGCAATCTTTCGGCCGACAGCTTTGCTGGCGTAGGCCTCTACATTATTAAGAACGCCGATACGACTCCACAACTGCTGGGCCCGTTCAATAAGGACGGCAGCAACAACGACATCTTTACCGGCAGAGCGATCACCCGCGTGATTGTCAGCCCCACGGACGACAACATTGTCTTTGTGTCCACCACATCAGGCATTGGCGGCATTGGCGCTGACGCGATTCCTTCCGTGATCGCAGCCAACCTACCCAGCCGTGGTTTGTATCGTTCAACCAACGCAATGTCGGCTAATCCCACATTCACCAAACTCACCGTGCAGCCGGCCAACAGCGGCAATCGCGGCATTACTGACCTTGCCATGGATCCCGGAAATTCCAACGTGCTGCTGGCCGGCGTGAACGGCTTCAGTACCGGAGGAAATGACGGCGGCATCTGGCGCACGGCCAACGCGCTCGACCCGGTGCCTACGTGGACCAACCAGCAGGTGGTTGGAACTGCTACGGCGACGATACAGATCCGGTTTGCGATCAACCGTGTCAATAATGTAACCACGGTGCTGGCGGCCACAGGCGAAAGCCCGGTACCCAATGGCTCCAATTGCGGCGCTCCCGGCTGGGTGCGGCGCTCCACAGATGGTGGTGTAACCTTCGGCCTTGGATTGATCCAGACCAGCGGCTTCTGCAACTCGCAGTGCTTCTACGACATGTCGCCGGCCATGGATCCCACAAATTCCAACGTGATTTACCTCGGCGGCTCCGCCAATGCCGATACCAATCCGGCCCGGGCCACCTGCCGCAGCAACGTGCTGACCCGCACACTCGATGGCACCAACTTCACCCGCATCGATACCGGTCTGCACGCCGATACGCATGTGGTGGCCGTGGCGCCTTCCAATGCTAACGTTGTCTATTTCGGCAGCGATGGCGGCGTGTGGCGTTCTTCCAACCAGGGCACTACCTGGTCGAGCATCAATACCACCGGCTTCAATGCTACGCAGTTTGAGAGCATCTCCACGCATCCTGTCGACCGCAACTTCTCCATCGGCGGCACCCAGGATAACGGCACCAACTTCTTTAAGCCCGATGGCACATGGACACGCGCCGACTTCGGCGACGGTGGCTTCGCCGTCGTCGATCAGAGTTCAACCGACACCACCAACGTGACCATGTATCACACCTATTTCAATCAGAGTCCTTCTCTGCTTGCATTCGCTCGTGTGACGCTTACAGCAAATGCCCACGATTCCGGCTGGAATGTATTCGGCTGTGGCGGGACGGGAAATGGCATTAACTGCCTTGACAATGTTCTATTCTATGCCCCGATGGCCCTCGGTCCGGGCACTCCGAATGTTCTTTATTACGGATCAGATCGCTTATATCGTTCGACTAATTCTGGCGCCACCATGACGGTAGCCAGCCAGGGACCTCTGGTGCCTCGTGGTACTCGTCCAGCGCCTAACAATACCTTTGTTTTCGGCGCAGCCATTAGCGCGATTGGCATCTCGCCGCAAAACGACAAGGTCCGCATTGTGGGACTCCAGACCGGCAAAGTATTTGCCACCACCACAGGAGCGCCCATTCTTACCGATGTCACCAGCACTAATTTCCCCGTGAAGTATGTTTCACGCGCGGTGATTGATCCCCATGACGTAAATACGGCGTACGTAGCCTTCTCCGGCTTTGGCATCGCCGGGAAACAAATCTGGAAGACCACCAACCTGAGCGCTGCAACTCCTACGTGGGCCATTGCGGCGGCTGGACTTCCTGATGTTCCCTTCAATGCCTTTGCTGTAGACCCGCTGGATTCGCGCGTGCTCTACGCGGGCAGCGACATCGGGGTATTCATCTCCAGAGACGGTGGAGGAAGCTGGAATCCCATGGGAACCGGCCTGCCCCGTGTAGCCGTCTTTGACATGAGCATCCAGAACTCCAACCGCATTCTGCGAATCGCAACTCACGGACGTGGCGCATGGGAAATCGGAACTGCCAAGCTGCAGGCGGGAATCTCGGTGCAGGCTAATCCCGGCACAGCTACCTACGGCGACAACGTAAGCCTGGTTGCCACGGTGACCGGCAGCAATGTGGCCTCGCCCACAGGCACGGTGACCTTTACTGACGGCGGGAATACCCTGGCGACTGCGTCACTGACCGGCTCAGGGCCGATTACCGCAACCATCAACACGTCTCTGCTCTCCGCGGGATCGCATACCATTGCGGCTGTATTCAACGGAGACAGCTTCTTTGACAGCACCACCTCGGCAGCCATCACGGTGCAGATCAATCCGGCGCCGCTCACAGTAACGGCCAACAATAAATCGCGGCTGTACGGACAGGCCAACCCGGCACTTGACGGTAGTATCGTGGGAATCAAGAATGGCGACAACATTACCGCCACCTTCACCACAGCGGCCACTCAGGCCAGCCCGGTGGGCACTTATCCTATCGTGCCGGTGCTTGCCGATCCTGACAACAAACTTGGGAACTACACGGTAACCTCTATCAACGGCACGCTTACCATCAACCCGGCGCCGCTGACCGTTACCGCCGGCAACAAAACGAAGATACTGCACGCTCCTAACCCGCCGCTCACCGCCAGCTTCAGCGGCTTTGTGCTGGGTGAAGGGCCAAGCGTTCTCAGCGGGACACTCTCCTGCACAACCAAAGCAACCGACGCAAGCCCGGTGGGAAGCTATCCCATTGTTTGCTCCGGTCTGACTTCCACCAACTATGCCATCACCTTTGTGCCGGGAACATTGAGCATCATCTTTGCGCCCGACGGTGTGTGCGTAAAAGACAAAGAGCCTTCACACCAGATACTGCATCCGATCAATGCGGACGGCACGACGGTGTTCAACGGCAATGGACCAATCGACGTGAAGTTCCGGGTGTGTGACGCCAATGGAATCTCGCAGAGCACGCCGGACGTTGCCAAGAGCATCAGGCTGACCGGCATCATTCAGGGTACGTCGACGCAGACGGTCGATCTGCCTGTTGATCCCAAGCCGGGAACTACAGGGTTCTTCTTCGGAGAAGACCAGGAGTGGCTCTATCGCATCGATGGCAAGAGTCTGGCGAATGGATTCACCTATCAGTTCCGGATCGAATTGGGTGACGGAACTCATATTGATTTCCAGTTCGGCAAACGGTAAGCAATAACAGTTAACAGAAAGCGCATGCAGCCAAGCTGCATGCGCTTTTTTGTTGAACGATTTCTGTAAGTGAGCGGAGTGTTAAAGTGTCAATCGTTACGGCCGCAACATCTTCATGAGCGCAATCTCATCCATAACCTTGATGCCAACTTTGTTCAGGTATTCACACGCAGGCTTCTCGAAGAAATCCTCATCTCGGGTGCAAAGAACATCTACCTGACCAATGATCGCCGTTTGCATAACAATGACATCATTCACATCACGAATAGGTGCAATCACTAAAGGATTCAATATCACAATCTCAGAAGTATGGCGCAGGAAAGCGACATAGTCATAAAGCACACTTTCTGACAACTGGTAGAAAGTCTGTAATCTTGGATAACGCAGTACTCTTGTGAGCTCGTAAAGCATCTCATTCGAAATAACGAGCCTGTGCGCACTATTAGTAATCCTGACCAACAATTCGCGGGCAATACCAAGGGAGTGCTCATTGGCCCGAACGAGGATTGAAGTGTCGAGAACGATTCTCACTGATGGGAGCGATAACCGGGACGAACACTTTTCATAGCTTCGTTGATGATCTCTTCAGCTTCTTGAGGGGAACCTGCTTGACGATGGGCATCCACTTCATCGAAATACCTCTTCAACTGCTCCAGCAATTCCTGCTTGCGTTCCACCGACAAAGGTGGGGATTCTATAGCCCTGATACTGATGGCCTCATCCTCCAGCATCCGGCGTCCCAAGAGGCTTTCTATGGCAGCCCTTTGGTCTGGGGAAAGGTCTTTGGCTCTGTGAATCATGTCGGTACATCAAACATTGTACTCCCAGTCTGGTAGACTCCCCGAGAGGATACGCCAACCATAGTACTTCGCAGAGAGCCACCCTGTCAGCCAGCAGCCCTGTCGTGTTAAAATCATTTTGGTCTTTTACGGTGAGCGGCTTCACAGCCGGTTTGGCGCCTTTGTTGCCTTGCATTGCAAATCACTGAAAACAGGCTATTTTGCGGAAGTGGTGGAACTGGCAGACACACCATCTTGAGGGGGTGGCGCCGAGAGGCGTGGGGGTTCAAATCCCCCCTTCCGCACCATAAGTTTTGAAAGGATTTCCAGTAACAACATGCTCATTGGTCTCATTACCCTGGTTCACGTGGTTGTGTGCGTGATCCTCATTGTGGTCGTGCTGCTGCAGCACGGCAAAAGCGCTGATATTGCCGCCACTTTCGGCGGCGCAGGCAGCCAGACGGCGTTTGGTCCGCGTGGAACAGCCACGTTGCTCTCCAGGATCACAACCTGGTGCGCCATCGTGTTCATGCTGACTTCCATATCGTTGACGGTGTTCGCTACGCGCAACCGTTCAACATCGATCATGCAGAATGAGAGGAGCGCACCAGCCGCCCCTGCACCCAGTCCGCAACCGAAATAGCATCAGGCACCTTAGCTTTGTGATCAGAGCTTAGAAGCCTCCTCCACAGGGGAGGCTTTTTCGCGCACAGCCGAGGGCGGCCAATGTCACTTACTTTGCATATTTGAGCATGAATTTAAAAGAATTTCGCATGGGCGGGCAGCAGCGGGGCAGATTCCTCCGCCCTACTCACGCGCTGAAGAAAACGCGCGTGAGCTTAACGGGCGTTCGGAATGACATCTCTCATTGGGATGCAGCATGGTCTTTCCTAAAGTAAGTGGCATTAGCAGAGGGCGGCTGTGCCACACGAGTTTTGCTGTACCATGAAGACAGCCCATTCTCGCGAGACGAGCCAGGAGCTAACAGCTAGAAGCTGGTTTCCATGTTCCATAAAGTCTTCCCTGTCGGTCCGCTGCAATGTAACTGCTCCGTCGTCGGTGACGAGCAGACGCATGAAGCCATGGTCATCGATCCCGGTGACAACATCGACCAGATTCTGGCCATCCTGCAGCAACAAAAACTGACGCTGAAGCAGATCGTGATCACGCACGCGCATATCGACCACATAGGCGGAGCCATGAAGCTGAAAGCAGCCACAGGCGCTCCCATCCTAATGAACCAGAATGACTATGCCCTGCTGAAGATGCTCGACATTCAGGCAGCGTGGATCGGCATGCGGCCACCCGGAACCGTGCAGGTGGACGAATCTGTGAAAGACGGAAGTGTTCTGCACATCGGCAACATCACCTCCAACGTGATTCACACTCCCGGACACACCGAGGGCAGCATCTGCGTGTTCTTCCCGCAGGAGAAAAAACTCATCGCCGGTGACACTCTCTTCGCCGGAAGCATTGGCCGCACCGATCTTCCCGGCGGCTCATTCGACCAAATCATGAGTTCGCTGCACACCCGCTTGATGGCATTGCCTGATGAGACCCAGGTGGTGCCAGGACACGGTCCGCTGACTACCATTGGTAACGAGCGTGAAAGCAATCCTTTCCTGCAGAAATAATCACATTAAGCCATCTGAAATCAGCTACATACCGGAAAAACCAACTGTTATAGCTGGTTTGCAACGTTACTGCCGCTGCCGGAAATATTAAAAATCACTCACTGGCCTGACGCTGATTGTGATACATATTCCGAACTCCCCATTTTGTATTTCAGGGATTAGCTGAGGAGCACACCGTTTTGAGGGCTCAGACAGGTGTTTCTCCGCATACCGCCAAGTCATTGGGAAAGCTGCCTGGACATGTAAATAACAAGCAAGCTTTCAGATAGTGGCGAGCTTTGACCGCATGGATGCAAGAACCAAACGAATCTTCATGGCCTGCATCTTGTGCGTCTCTGTGTTGCTGATGTCGCAACAGGTGAAGCACGAGGGTGTAGCGGACATTGCTGTGGTAGTAAACCGTGATGTCCCGGTCAGCGGTCTCGCCATTTATCAGGTAAGGCGAATCTTCCGTGGCGAAGAGAAATATTGGAAAAGCAATCTGCCGATTGTAGTGGTCGTGCCGGCCACGGGCACACGCGAACGCGAGGTCATGCTTCACAACATCTACAAGATGAACGAATCCCAGTACAAACAATTCTGGATGGAGCAGATCTTTCGCGCTCAGGCATTCAGCGCACCTAAAATCGCGGACTCCACCGTAACTGCTAACGAGTTGGTCTCCAGCGTCCCCGGATGCATTACTCTGATGAACGCCAACGAGGTGCGACCGGGGAGCAAGATACTCAAAATAGACAATAAACGCCCTGGTGAACGGGGTTATCCTTTGAGATAAATCCGAATGACCATACGACGCCGCTACTATCTCTCTCTGCTCACGGTGCTGGCCTTGTTTGGCGCAAACCTGTTTGCCTATTTCTGGAGCGCCCGCGTCCGCAGCTTTTCTGCAAGCGAATGGGACAAAGCGACAACCTGCGAGCTGAAAATCTCCGCCATTCGTGAGGAACTGGACAACCTCAACAAGCACGTGGTGCTGGCCAGCCAGATACAGCAGGAGGACCGGTCTGCCATCGCAGGCGTTGAGACCGACAATTTTGAAAAGACCATTGCCACCACCGAACTCGACATTGAAGCCCTGAAAGACGCGGCCTCTCCTGACCAGATTTCAGCGATTCACAGCTTCATCGAGAGTTATCGTGACCTTACGAACGCCTGGATGGCTTTCTATAACAATGCAGGCAAAGACGAGGCAGCGGCCATCCGCAACCAGATCCAGGCGGACCTGCTGGTGCAGAAAGTATTCGGAGAGCAATTGCCCCGGCTGGAAGCTCTGGAGGCCGCGCGTGTTCATCGTGCCCAGGCGCAGTTCCAACGCGCTGAACTGCTGGCCAACCGGGTCATCATTGCCACGTTCCTGCTTTCTGTTCTGATCGCTTTCGCTCTCTCGCTCTCGGTCTCACGTCATCTGTATATCGGCTTCTCCACCTTGAAGCGGGGTGCGCGCTATATCGGCGATATGGAACTTGAGCACCGCATCAAGTATCCGGCGAAAGATGAGTTCTCGGAACTGGCTGAATCGTTCAACGAGATGGCAGGCAAGCTCTCTTCCGCGCGCCAGGAACTGCTGCAAACCAACCAGCAACTGGGCGAATCAGAGACCCGCTATCGCAACCTGGTGAATCGCGCTGTGTATGGCATCTTCCGTTGCACAGAGGATGGCCGCTTCCTCGATGCCAACCCCGCCCTGATGAAGATGCTGGGCTATCCGAATAAAGAAGCGCTGCTGCAGGTACAGAGCATCTCGGATATCTACTGCGACCCGGCCGATTACGCAATTTTGCTCAACAAGCTGAAAAAAGCCGGATCAGTAGAAGGATTCGAAGCCGCGTGGAAAACACCAGCGGGAGACACAATCGTTATCCGCCTGAGTGGCAACGTGGTGATGAGCGGCGGCGCAATCAGCGAATGCGAAATGATTGCCGAAAATGTTACCGACCGCCGCGCGCTCGAAGACCAGCTCCGGCAATCGCAAAAGATGGAGGCTGTGGGCCGCCTTGCCGGAGGAATTGCGCACGACTTCAACAACCTGCTTACCATCATCAAAGGCCATAGCGAACTGCTGCACTCGGAGTTGAAAGCCGAGCAAGCTAAGAAGGAAGTGGAAGGGGTGATCCGCGCTGCCGACCGCGCCGCTTCGCTTACGCGGCAGTTGCTGGCATTCAGCCGCCGCCAGTTGCTCTCGCCAAAGATTTTCGATCTCAACACGATCGTGATGAATATGGAGAAGCTACTGGCCCGGCTGCTTGGTGAAGATATCCAGTTGACCACCTCGCTGGAGCCGAAGCTGGGCTACATCAAAGCTGATCCCAACCAGCTTGAGCAGGTCATCATGAACCTGGCCGTGAATGCCCGCGATGCCATGCCCATCGGCGGCAAGCTCCGCATCGCTACTTCCAAAGTAAGCCTCACGCATGAGGTACACCAGGGTGAAATCACTCTCAAGCCCGGCTCTTACATCATGCTCACCGTGCAGGATACAGGCCAGGGCATGGATTCGGTCACCTGCTCCCGCATCTTTGAACCGTTCTTTACTACCAAGGAGCAGGGCAAAGGCACCGGCCTGGGACTTTCAACCGTGTACGGCATTGTGAAGCAGAGTGATGGTGAAATCTGGGTGGAAAGCGAGCCGGGTAAGGGCGCATCATTCTTCATCTGCTTCCCCAGGGCAAAAACACAGACCGCCACTCAGGATGCGCAAGTACTGGAGATGTCACCCGGCAAAGAAACCGTGCTCATCGTCGAAGATGAAGACGACGTTCGCGATGTCGCCTGCATGATGCTGCAACGCCGCGGCTACCACGTGCTGGTGGCGTCAAACTCACGCGAAGCAGAGAGAATCTGCCGCAACCACGCTGAGATGATCCATCTGCTGCTGACCGATGTTGTGCTCAAGGAAACCGGAGGGCCGGAACTGGCCAAGCTGCTGACCACGATCAGGCCGGAAATGCGCGTCGTGTATATGTCCGGATATACCGATGATGTGGTGCTGCAGAAGGGCATCCGCAACTCACAGGTGGCCTTTCTGCCGAAGCCGTTCACTACTGAGGAACTGACCAGCAAAGTGCGGGAAGTGCTGGACCGTATTGTCGCGACCATCTAGCACATCAACCACAGCGTGGCGAAGCCACAACCAAAAGCTTTCACCGCAGAGGACGCAGAGGTAACAAAAGTAGTCCTCTGTGCTACTGTTCGTCAAATTCTTCTCAACTCACGAAAGATTTATCCCTCGCAGCCGAGGGCGGCTGCGCTCCATAATGATTTTCGTTTTTCGGTTGCGGCTCTGCTGCGCTGTGGTAATTAATCCGCTAAATAGCTGATTTCCATCTTGCGAATCCGCATGCACGCAAACACCAGGATTGCGGTGCTCAAAACCAGCAAGCCGGGCACTGCGAGCCAGGGTGACACTGGTTCGGCAATCACCGTAAACAGCGCCAACAGGCCTTCAGGTTGCAGGGGCACCGGACACAGTTGCCGCAGGTAGAACATGATGCTCAGCTTCTGCAGCATGGAAGGAAAAACCGGGTGGAAGGTCTCCCACACCAGCACAGCGGCTCCGGGTAGAATAGGGTTTTTGATAACAAGACTGAGCGCCACGAAGAGCGATCCGTAGCCAACGCAGGCCAGAACGGTGACTCCCATATAACTCATCAACTGGCCTAATCCCGGCCCGCTGAATACATAGGCTTTGCCGGCAGGGCCGAAGTGTCCATACATCAGGGCAAATGAGAGGAAAATCGAGAGGCCGAAGAAAAAGACTGCGGTCATCATTCCGGCCAGGTATTTTCCCACCACCAGCAACTCTCGTCTGACCGGAGCAAGAAAGTAATAGTGCAGGCTCTTCTCCACAATCTCGCCGCGAAACAGCCAGGTAAACAAGCCCATGCAGCCAAAGAAAATCCCCAGTCGCAGATAGAAAAGCTGGAAGATGCCGGCCAGAATGCGGGTGTCTTCTTCGATGTTGCAACGGCGGCCCATGGGACTATCAATAGCGTGAGCACCAATCAGCAGCACCGGCGCCAATGCCACCAGGTAGATCCAGATGCTGCGCCGCCGCAGGAAGTTCTTCTTCAATTCGATCTGCATGACGGCAATGAGCTGCGTAGTCCAGAAATGCCACGGGGCTTCACGCAGGAATGTGCGCAGTGATTCAAGCTGCTTCATACTTTGCCTCCCCCGCCAATCAGGTATTGGTAGAGCGAGTTGACGTCATCATCTGCCGGAGCGACAGCTTCAAGCGCGATGTCTTCCTCCAGCACCACGCGGTTCAGCAACAGGTAGAACTCGCCTGCGTCAAGTGTGCGCACCAGCACGCCCTGGCCATCATGGTTGAGCTTGGCTTCCACTACATGGTCCTGCGAGAACAACCGCGAGGCCAGAAGATTGGGCTGTGAGCAGCGCACCAGAATCTGCATGGGATGCTCCTTCACCTCGTTGCGCACGCCGTGAATCTCGCCTTCAGCGATCACGTAGCCATAACTCATCAGCACGACCTGGTCAGAAATCTTGTCTACCTCGTGCAGCACGTGGCTGGAAATGATCACATGCAGCCCTTCTTTACCCAGTGCTTCAAATAGAGCGATGGATTCTGCGCGCGCCATCGGATCAAGCCCGTTCAGCGGTTCATCCAGCACCAGAACGGTAGGATGATGAGCAATCGACTGCGCCAGCCGTATTCTTTGGCGCATGCCTTTGCTGTAGCCCGCGACTTTGCGGTGTGCCACCTCCCAGAGGTTCACGCGATCAATGGCTTCCTTAGCCAGCCGATGCGCATCATTGGTGGCAATGCCGCGCAGCTTCAGTGACTGGTAAACGAACTCGTATCCGGTCACACCTTTGGGAAAGGAATCGAACTGGGTGCAATATCCCACGCGCCGGAAAAGTTCTTCAGGATCATCAACGCTCAAGCCCAGGACACTGATGCTTCCCTGTGTCGGTCGCGCCAGGCCGGTCATGAGGTTCATCAGCGTGGTTTTGCCCGACCCATTCGGCCCAACCAGGCTGGTCACACCGGAAGGCACCGAGAGGTTCACGCGATTCACGCCCAGCACTTCTCCATAAAATTTGGAGACATTTTCAAAAACGATTCTGTTATTGGTGGTCATCCGCGCTCCACCTCGCGGGCTTTGAGTTTCTGATTCAAGAGCCAGGCTGATATAAGGCAAACGGTAAGAACTGTTGCCCAGGCTGACCACATAGGAAGGCGATTGATGTAATTGATATGGCCAAAGCGCGGATCAACACGATAAATCTGTTCCCAGATCAGATTCAGGACATAAGGAAGATTGAAAACACGTCCCCATTTTGTGCGCAGGATCGCGTTAAAAGCTTCAGCAAAACCGGGCATCAGGAAAAATACGCCGAGGATGAGTCCGGTCGCGGCGATTCTCCACTTTACCCACACGGAGAGCGCCAGCATCAGCAGTGAGATCACCGCAATCCACAGCCAGCCGGAAAGAACAATTGAACCGATCAGGTACAAATGATCCCAGGCCCAGCCATGGCTTTCCAGTTGCGCCTGCAAGGCAAACAGCAGCAGGCCGGGAATCCAGGTGACAGCCGAGAGCAGCACGGCTATTACGGAAATCTTGCCCACCAAATACTCCAGCCGCGAGAGCGGCCGACACAAATAAAGCTGCAAGGCATGGTTAGCGAAATCCCTGCTTACCATTCCTGGGGTGGCTGCTGTGGCCAGCATAAAACCCATCCACGCCTGGGCCCACAACAGTTGTGAAAACCATTGATTGTTGATTTGCAGTGCAGAACCCATTCTTACTCCCAGCATCTGCTGTACCAGTGGGCTGTGGATCACATACATCCAGGCAATGGCGAAGAACACCGGCACGAAACACAACATCGTAAAAATGGTGAAGATACGCGACTTGAACAGCGTGGAAAAAGAATAACGCGCTACTACGCCGAATCGCGACCATGCTGGAGTCAATGGGCCGTCATACGTTTTATATGTCCGTTTATATACGGCCATTCGCGCTTCCTTTCACCATTTCCTGCCTGCCTTCCATGGCTTTCAGGAAAATGTCTTCCAGGGAATCCCTGCGGTAATTCATACGCCGGATCTGCACCGTATGTTCGGCCGCCAACTCGTAGATTCTTCTGAGCTGTATGTTCTCCGGCAAGACGATCTTCAGGCGTCCATTGCCAAAGCTGGCGCACTCGCAGCCCAACTGGTGAATGGCATGCACAAAGCCGTTTTCGTTGTTCACTTCCAGCTCCAGGAACTTGAGGTTGGCTTTGCGCTCTTCTTCCAGATTGCACAGGGCAGCGATGCGTCCTTTGTTCAGAATGAGCACCTCGTCGCAGCATTCCTCAATGTCATGCAGAAGATGCGAAGAGATCACCACGTGGACTTTGCCGGTATCACGAATGTCACGGACAAGCTGGAGCATGCGCTGCCGCGCCTCAGGGTCAAGGCCATTGGTTGGTTCGTCGAGCAGGATCAGCTTAGGGCCATGGGCCAGCGCCTGGGCCAGTTTGACAAGCTGCTTCATACCCAGAGAGTACGTGCCGACTTTGCGGTATCGTGCTTCACCTAAGCCGACATAGAAGAACGCCTCATGAGCGCGCTCCATGGCTTCCCTTGCCGGCAGCCCGGAAAGCTCGGCCATGTAGCGGACGAAACGCACACCGGTCATATCGGCAATGAAGGCATCGCTCTCGGGCATGTAGCCGATCAGGGCGCGCAATTGCTTGATTTTGCCCTTGATGTCTTCGCCGAAGATATGGGCCGTGCCTGAGGAAGGCGGATAGAAGCCCAGCAGGGTGTTGATCAGCGTTGACTTGCCGGAGCCGTTTGGTCCCAGCAGGCCAATGCAGTGCCCGGAGAGCGAACCATTCAGGCCATCAAGAATGGTTCGCCCTCCGAGCTTTACTTCGAGGTTTTGCAGCTCAACAACAGGAACCACGTCCACCCCTTCCCTGATTTGCTGAAAAGTCAGTCATGATCAATGTCAGTCAATACTGGTTTGTCTTTGGTCTTTGCTGTCCCAGCTTCAACAGCGTAGACAGCGCCAGTGAATTCAGATCGAGCCCAAAGTATTTGCTGGTGCTGGCCACACGAATTGAGCTTTCTTCACCGTAAGCGCACACCAGGCTGGGTTTGGTTTCCGCCGCAATGGCCTTCAGGCTCTCCAACTGGCTCCGTGTAAGCTGCTGGGCCACCGGACCGATTACCGGAGCCAGGTTCTGGTAAAGCAAAGCGGAGACGTTGGTGAACTGATCCTGCGGCAGCAACTTGTGGAAGTCGCCGGATTTCGCCAGAGAATTTCCGCTCTGGTGCGTATGAATCGCATCCATCACCATGGCCCGCGATGGCCCAAGAATCATGTAGCCATCGGTGAACGCATAGGTTATCCCGCCCAACTTGCCGGCTTCAGGAAAATTCAGCGTGTGATAGGTGATGCCATCCACCACCTGGTCTTCCAGGGTTACGCTCCTGCCGTCATTTGTATGGCTGTTCGCATCCTGAATGATCTGCTGGATGCTCTGTTGCAGCCGCGCCGAGTCATACACCTCCGCAATGATCTTCCATGAAGGCGTCGGAAGCAGCGGGCCATCCAGCGCGAAGGTTATTTCTCCACCCAGGGTATTGGCCAAATCCTCACGCAGCCTGATCCGCAGCTCGGTTTCGACCTTGGCAATATGAGCATTGGCGTCTTCTCCGGAGGCGGTGATGAAGTTGATGACGTCTTCATACTTTTCCGCGCCGCTCTTCGAAACCAGCGCTCCCACCAACCCGGCATTGGGGGAGACGAAATCCAATCCGCCGATCGATGCCGGAGCAGACAGCCACGACGCAAAGCCATGCCTTGGGCCGGTGAAGGTCAACTCAGCATTGTTGAGCGTTTGCGCGGGCAGATCTTTGCGCTCCACAACCAGATATTGCAGATCGGCAAAACCGGTTTGTTGAAAAGCCGCCTGGCGCCGCCCCGTACCGTAAGAACGCCTGTGCTCCATCTCCTGAAGGTTCGCGCCGAACAGCAGTTCGGTGCCGCCGTTATAAGCCTGGGTCAAGCGCTGCCCAAACGGTGTAGCAGCAAAACCACCGCCACCCTGCTGCAGTTGAGCGTCAAAGCTCCGCAGGAAATTAATATCCGGTGACGCGATCACCATATCGGAACGCACAACGATGAACAGCCCATGTTCATTCGCCGGGACAGTAGTTTGGGTCAATTCCTGTTCATCCAGCACCTGCAATCCATGGTTGGCATGGTTGGCCGTTAATTGTTGGATGAACTCTTTCAACCCCGGTTTCTGTACCTGGGCAACGAGCAGTGGGCGATAGTTTTCGCCTTCTCCACCGATGGAGAAGACAATCTCATTCCCGAGATATTGCCCGAGCTGGTGGATTCTCTCGATGGCCTGCTGAAAATCATTGCCATTCTTTCCAGCGTGCGTCTGCTGCCACCATTCGTTCAGCACTGCGCTCTGCTGCAGTTCCTGCTGGAAAAGCTGGTTGGCCTGCTGAATGGCATCGCCGAGATTGGGAATGCCCGCATACAGAATCGTAGACTGGGGCAGCAGCGGCAGCAGCTTGCTCTCATAGCGCAGACCGGGAAGCTGTACTTCATGCTCCAGCCTGTTCTGCAGATGAGCAAATGCCGCCAGCAATGCCAGATGCTTATCAAGGTTCTGGCTCCAGGCGATTTCCTGTTTGACCGGAACCGTGCCCACAGCTTCAGCGGTAGCAAGCTGATCACCCGGATGCAGCACGTTGGTCGCGCCAGCATAGGCCACCCGCACCTCGCCTTCGATCACCGAGACGCGTGAGCCCTTCATGCCGCTCTTTACCGCGAATACCGTTCCGGTAACGGAGACCGTGCAATCGGGCGCGGCAACATAGAGATGTCCGCTGGTGCGCTTGGCCGCCTGCACAATGATGTCACCGCGATTCAGGTGAATCGTGGTATCTCTGAATCTTTGCGAGACCGAGAACTCAGCGCGCTCGTTCATCTCCACCAGCGAGCCATCGCTCAGGCGCAGCATGGCGTGAGCGCCACCGGCGGTACGCACCTTTTCGCCTTCGGCTAACTGTGCTCCGGGCTGCAGTGGCTTTTCACTGCTGGCGCTGACCAGGAAGAGATTTCCATTGACCGATTCAACCTGGGCCCGGCTGCCGGAGGGCACCGCCAGGCGATCTTCGATCATGTATCCAATGAAAGTGAAGAGCACGACGGCAGCAGCCATTGCGGCCCAGCGGAAATGTCCCTGCCGGACTTTCGGCAACTCCTGCTTCCAGGGCAGCAGCAGGACGCTGCTCTTGTTTTTCTCCGCTTCGCGATGGCAGGCGGCGCATTCATGCAGATGGTCTTCCACCAGGAGAGCACGGGCAGAAGACAGTTTGCCTGCCTGGTATTCAGGCAGCAGCGTCCTCACATCTTCACATCCATGAATGGCTTCAACAGCAGCGGCAGGGCCATTCTGCATCTGTTCGTTCAGATGTTGCCATACACGCTCGCTGGCAGCCTTCATGATTTCCGGTCCAGGCTGCTGGGCGCGCGCCGCGGCCAGGGCCTGATCCAACTTCGTATTGGGATTGTCTTCGTAACGCATTACCGGCTCCCTCTTATCATTGCCAAATAATCTTTTTTCAGTTGAGCACGCGTCCGATGCAACACCACAGCGACCACCGCCGACGAGGTCTTCATCATGCGCGCAATATCACGGTTGGGATACTCCTCGATGAAGCGCAACACAAACATCTCGGCCCATCGGGGATTCAGCCGGGCCAGTGCGAGCCGCAACCATTCCTGGAGTTCGTGGGATTCCACATCACTGGTTGCAGTCATCGTTCCGGCTGGTTCCGGCTGGTCATCAAGCGCTACGTTCTGGCTGTCTCGCCTGGTTCGCAACAGGTCTAAAGCGGCATTTACGGCAGCACGATGTAAATAGGCCCGCAGGTGCCGGATTTCCGGCATCTGTTCCTGCCGAAGCAGCCGCAGAAAAACGGTCTGCAGCACGTCTTCTGCGTCGCTGGCATTGCCGGTGACCCGGTAGGCGGCCCGGAATATCAGCTCTTTGTGTTCGGCAAAGAGCTGGTCCAGCCGTGGCCCCATCGGGCCTTCCTGCGCCTGGCTTCTGGCCAGCGGCTCGATTTTGGCTTGCGCTATTTGCATCATGGCCTGCATGGGTGCGGGTGCTCCTCCTGTTTCAATGACGGAAGGAACTCGCAATTCTTAACGGGAACGCTGAAATATTCCGAATCTTGCTTCCCGTGAATGAGATTATTTACGTCCTGAAGGGGCAGGAAGTTCCGGAAAACAGCCGTTAGCACTTGGCCTTTGGCTTTCGGCTTTTGGCTTTTGGCTCTTGGCTCTTGGCTCTTCGCTTTTGGCGTTGAGCCTACGTCATTTACATCAAAATGCTTTGATGGCAGCATCTGGCACATGAAATTCCTCTGCGCCCTCTGCATTCTCAGCGGTCAAATTCAATATTTTGGCTACTTTGGTCTCCCTGGGTCTATGAGGTTGCGGATGACTGAAGCCAAGGGCCAAAGGCTAAGTGCCAATGGCCCTTTCAGTGACCCGATCACCCGATCGTTACAGCGGTTGCCACTTCTGGCACTCCGCCACAGTAACCGGGGCTGTAAGTGGACCACCCTCCCGGACGCGAACCACGCTATCCGACGTCGCACAATAACTCTTTGCTCCTCTATTTTGATCAACCGGTGTGGCAACAACTACAAAGTTGAGGCGTTTCACTGCCGTGCCCGGCGCACTGACTTTGTAGCGGTAAGCGTCATGCACACACCACGTTTCGGAACAGCCCAGGGTGGCATCCAGCAGGCAGGCATGACTTGGGGTTGGATTAGAAGCGCAATCGGCATCAGACCCCGGGCCTAATGTAGACAGATTCGGGGCATACCCCCGGCTCTTATACACAGTGGAATAAGTCACCTGTGAGGTAAGGACGGTGCGTACTGTAGATGCAGCCGCTGCTTCATTCGCAGTGGCCCTGGCTTTGAGCAGGTTGGGAATGGCAATGGCCGCGCCGATAGCTGCGCTGGTCACGTCTATTCCGTGGCTGTTGCTGCCAAAAAGAATCGCCTTGTCATCGCCTCTGGCCCATACGACTGTGGGTACCGGTGGCGCATTGCTGATCTGTGCCTGTAACTGCGCCTGCGAAGTTCCCGTCATCTGCTGCAGCATGGCGGCAAGAAACGGCGACTTGGTCTGGTAAAGGACGGCGGAAAAGCCGTTCAGGTCTGTAGGCAGCATGGCCTTCATGTCACCCACTTTGGCCAGCGATCTGCCACTTTCATGCAGCCGCACGGCTTCCACGACTTTTTGTTTTCCCGGGGCAATCACTGTGTAGCCACCCACATTCGCGTAGCTGATTTCGATGGATTTCTGCGCGCCGGGAATGCGTACCGTGTAATAGGTATGTCCATTTTCGCTTTCGGAAGCTATGGTTGGTGCTTTTCCATCGCCGGCAGTCATTCCCATCAAAGCAACCAGCCTCTCGAATGTTTGTTGCAGCCCATTAGGCTCTGTGGTTTTAAGGGCAATCGTCCATCCCGGATCGGAACCAGTGAGGTCCTGCACCGCAAAAGTTATTTCTCCCGCGAGTTTGCCGAGAAGGTCGTTCTTTACACTGAGATTGAATGCTGTTTGCATCTGGTCCCAATTCTGAGTACTGCCCGGCTTACCGGCTTCCGCCACGGCCTTAACATCGTCGTAAATTGCTGCAGGGTTCTTGAGCAGGATTGAACCCGCCATGATGGCGTCAGGAGGAACAAAATCGAGGCCACCCATGGTACCCGGCGCAGCCAGCCATGATGCAACTCCGCGTCGTTGACCATTGAAGCTCAACTCGTAACGATTAATGATTTGACCATTCGTTTGCTTCCCTTCCATCACCAGATACTTCGCATCGTCAAAACCCGTCTGGTGCAGCGTGGCGGCTTCTTTCTCGTCGGATTTCGCAACTGTGCTCAGCAGGTACTGGAAATTCATACCACCCAAGAATCCCACCCCTCCCTGGTAGGCCTGCTGCAGCCGCTGGCCAAAAGCCGTTGTATCGAATCTTCCACCACCGCTATCAAGGCCTGCATTCAAGCGCTGTAATGAGGTAATGCTCAGGCCGAATGCGACAAAATCCGGACGGACAAGCAACACCGGCTGCTCGGAAACATGCTTACCGCCGGGATTCTCATCCTTTGCTGCCATCAATTCTTCGGCACTGAAGATGCGCAAGGTCCCTGGCTTACTCCCAAAATCCGTGAGGGCTTTTTCAATTACCGGTCGCAATCCAGGTTTCTTGACCTGTGCAATCAGCAGTACTGATGGATTTTTCATGTCTGTTTCGTCGACCGCCATGCCAGACACAACTTCATCGCCCAGATAGCCAAATATTTCGTGGACCTTGTCCAGCACCGCATCGAGCGAAGGACCTTTTCCTTTCGTGTCCTTCTGCATGTCCTTCTGGATTCCCTGCCACCAGTCACGCAATGCAGGGCTTTCCTGAAGCTGCTGGTTGAAAATCTCTCTTGTCTGCTGGAGCTGATCACCTAGATTGGGAACACTGAAAAAGAACTGGGTGGAGTCAGGAAGCAAGGGCAGTAACTGGCTCTGGGTACGCGGGGAAGGAAATTGAATGTTCTGCAGCTTGGTCAGCAACGCGGTAAATTCAGGCATAAGCTGCTGGAGTTTGGCCAAGTCTTCTTCAGGCGACGACTTTTTCGCCGACGTCGCCGCTTTGCTTCCCTGCGCTCTTCTGGCTGCACCAGCCTTCGTTCCCTGGCCGGCAGGTTTGCGGGCCGGCGCTGCTGCCGTATCCTGCACAGCAAAGGCGGATACTGCAAGGAAAAGCACCGCCAGGATGACTAAGAATCCCAGTTTGGGCGTGGAGACATGCTGCCTCGAAGCCGAGTGTATGGATTGTTCTCTATAAAACATTCTTCCCCCTGATTTTTGTGGAAAGGATAAAGTACCCTTTTTTTGCTGAACTTACGAGGAAAATTGCATTTTCTGGATGACCATAGTGCTAATAGCGGGGTTTCACTGCGGTGGACAGCCGATCTCCCGGTCCCGGTGATCACCCGATTTGCCGATTTCCATCTTCCTTCAACTACGAAATACGTGCTCCCGCGGTTCCCTGCTTCATTTAGAATTTCCGGTCCAATGCACATCAGCCTCCCCACTGTCTTTAACGCTGCCAGCCACTTCGTTGACCGCCATATCCCTGAAGGACGCGGCACAAAAGTGGCCTTTGAGTGCGGTGAAGAGCGGGTCACCTACCAACAACTATTAGAACGTGTGAACCGCTTCGGCAATGCGCTGAAAAAGCTGGGCGTACGCCCGGAAGAGCGTATTGCCCTGCTGTTGCTGGATACACCTGAATTCGCCTACTGCTTCTTTGGCGCCATCAAGACCGGTGTTGTCCCTGTTCCGCTGAATACTCTGCTCAAACCGGCAGAATACGAATACATGCTGAACGATTCGCGCGCCCGCGTAGCCCTCATCAGCGAATCGCTTTATCCGCAGGTTGAGGCCATTCCCAAGGCAAATCTTCGCTATCTCGAAAAGGTCGTCATCGTGGGAAATGCTCCCGAGGAATGCTATTCTCTGCGTCAACTACTGGATGAAAGCCCGCCAGAACTGTCTGCGGAACGCACCTGCAAAGACGATGCTGCTTTCTGGCTTTACTCCTCCGGCAGCACCGGCTTTCCCAAAGGCTGTGTCCACCTGCAGCATGACATGGTGGTATGTTCTGAACTGTACGCCAAAGCCATCCTGGGAATCACCGAAAACGACCGCTTCTTCAGCGTCGCCAAAATGTTTTTTGCTTATGGCCTTGGGAATGGACTCTATTTCGCGCTTTCGGCAGGGGCAACCAGCATCCTGTGGCCCGGCTCGCCTGCACCGCAGAACGTCTATAGCGTCATCGAAAAGTTCAAACCCACGCTGTTCTTTTCCGTGCCATCGAACTACGCCACGCTGCTGGGTTATCACCGCGAGCAGGGTCCGGACTTCGATCTTTCCAGCGTACGCTATGGGGTCTCTGCCGGGGAGGCGCTGCCTGCGCCGATATTCCATCGCTTCAAGGAGCGCTTCGGTGTAGAAATCCTGGACGCCATCGGCTCCACCGAGGCACTGCACATGTTCATCGCCAACCGTCCTGGCGCTGTCCGGCCCGGTTCCAGCGGACAGATCATGCCCGGCTACGAGGCGCGCATCGTCGACGAAAACGGCCAGCCGGTTCCTGACGGTGAGATCGGTAACCTGATGATTAAGGGTGACTCCGTCTGCGCCTGCTACTGGAACCAGCATGAAAAGACAAAAGACACCATTCAGGGACACTGGCTGCGCACCGGCGACAAATATTACCGCGATGCTGATGGCTACTACTGGTATGTAGGACGCTCAGACGACATGATGAAAGTGAAAGGCCTGTGGGTGAGCCCTATCGAGGTCGAGCGCATCCTGCTGGAGCATCCGCAGGTGCAGGAGGCGGCCGTGATCGGCTTCACCGACAGCAATCAGTTGCTCAAGCCTGCCGCGTATGTCGTTTTGAAGAACGGCTCTGCCGAACAAGCGGTACTCACCGACGAACTCAAACAGCTAGTCAGCGCCAGGCTGGCGGCTCATAAGTGCCCACAGGTCATTGAATTTGTGCGTGAACTCCCCAAGACCGCGACCGGTAAAATCCAGCGCTACAAGCTGCGCGACCTGAAGAGTCTCACCACAGATCAACACAGATAAGCGGAGTCACAACCAAAAACCTTTTACCGCAGAGGACGCAAAGGACGCAGAGGAAGCAAAAGTAGTTGATGGGTATTGAATTTGGCGGTGTCTTGCTCCCTATGGACCACACCCGCCCTTGGCTGCGCGGGAGAATTCGTCGCAAGCAAAGAAGAATTCGACCGTTAGTAATACAGATAAGCACTGATGTTGTCTCGCAATCCGAAGCTGTTTCCAAACCATCTGCGCGCAGATCAGTATTATCAGTATCATCAGAGCAGCAGTAGAAGGTTTCATTGGGGACAGCACTCAGGGTAGCACTTATCCTCTTTCACAGATGGGGAACCAGTGCAAATGGGCTGTACCGGACCTAAAATTTTAAGGCCGAAAGCTGTTAAAAATTGGTTCTCGGCAGCAGAATCGGCCATTCGGACAATGCCCAGTTTCGCGTTTCTCATCGAGCCTCCATCACCGACTTAGAATCTACGAGAAACTTAAAATTCCAGCTTGCTAATTATCTTCGCTTTGCTTACCATTTTGCCTCCCCCAAAGATCGACAAAAACTGAATAACTTCTCGAGTTTTCAGTACGAGGTGTAAGGTGTACTATCTTCCGGGTACGCGATGGTATATCGCGGAGCTAATCGAAGAGATTTGCGTTGACGGATTTCCGCGCCAGATCATCCAACGCAACGCCAGGTTCATCTTCGCTCATTCACCCGAAGAAGCTTATGAGCAGGCGCTCACGCTTGACAGCAACTCCCAAAATGACGAAAAGCTATCCCACACTCGCTACTGGGGTCTTGCTCATCTGAATGTAGTCCAGGAAGACCTTCGCCAGCCGGAAATCCCGCTGGTCTCGGAAGAGATTTCTCCCAGGTACCCGGTTCACGGATGGGCAGCCGCGAAACAGACCCTGGTCGGCCTCGCCTCTGACTAATCACGACGCGAAGATCTGCCCCGCAGGCGAACCACTACGGCAATGATCCCAATGAAATTGCGATCATTGCTACCCAACTGGCAATTACCTCAAAGACAGGCTTGTGTACCATAGGGCCGGCTTGCGCCGCTGCTCCCCCGAAACATGTGACACATCTCCCGGCACTGCCGGAACAACTTTCTACATTCTTCTTCGCTCGTGAGGTCAGACGTCTAGAGAGCTTTGTCTGCGATAATCTTGAATCTGCTATTCATGCAGCTTCAAGAGAACATCCCGCTGGCCCCGCTTACCACCTTCCAGGTAGGCGGCCCCGCCCGGTACTTCGTCCATGCAGAGACAGAAAACGACGTGAAAGAGGCCGTCTCTTACGCTGCGCAGCATCAGTTGCCATTGTTTGTTTTAGGGGGAGGCAGCAATCTTGTTGTCTCCGATGCAGGCTGGCGGGGGCTGGTGCTCAAGGTTGCCATTGACGGCATTCATAGCTCCTCTGCCGGAAAAATCAAATACTTCCAGGCCGGTGCGGGCGCCGACTGGGACACATTCGTGGCCGAAACTGTACACGAGAACTGCGCCGGGGTGGAATGCCTCAGCGGCATACCAGGAACCGTGGGCGGCACTCCTGTACAAAACGTGGGAGCTTATGGGCAGGAGGTGGCGGACACCATCAGCTACGTGAGAGTGCTGAAGATCGCGAACGGCCAGATCATCGAACTCAGCAATGCCGAATGCAGGTTCCGTTACCGCAGCAGTATCTTCAATACTACACAGAGGGGGCACTACATCGTCCTGGAGGTCATGTTCCAGTTGCAGCCGGAGGGAGAGCCCACAATCGAATATGCTGACCTCAAGAAGCATTTTGCCAACTCGTCGGAACCCTCGCTGCAGCAGGTGCGTGAAGCCGTGCGCCAGATCCGGCGGAGCAAGGCTATGCTAATCATGGAAGGCGATGAAGATTGCCGCAGCGCCGGCTCATTCTTCAAGAACCCGCTGGTCCCTGCGGCAGAAGCCAGCCGCATCGAGGCTCTCTCCCACAAACCAGTGCCGCGTTACGCGGCGGAAGACGGACTAGTGAAGCTCTCGGCTGCATGGCTGGTAGAACAGGCCGGATTTCACAAAGGATACGGCAGCGGCCCCGTCGGAATTTCGCGCAAACACACCCTGGCTATCGTGAATCGCGGCGGCGCTACGGCGCGAGACATCATCACCCTGAAAGACGAAATCCAGCAGAAGGTCGTTGATACGTGGGGAATTCACCTTGAGCCGGAACCGGTGTTTGTGGGGTTTGAAGAGGGTTTTGGCTCTTAGCTCTTGGCTCTTGGCTTTTGGCTTTTGGCTCTGTGCCCTTTGTGAAACCTTTTGTGCCCTTTGTGGTTAGCTTTTGGTTGTGGCTTCGCTACGCTGTGGTTCAACCGGATTAAGTGCTTGCCAGAACTCCAACTGCACCTCTGCAATGAATTTCGAGATTGCCTTGCGATCCACCTGCTCTGGAAGGCTCGAAGTGCTGACCACCTTCTCCAGTTCCTGTCTCAGCCTTGTGGCCTCTTCCAGAACCCGCTCCAGCGGCCACGATCCGCTGCGCACTTCGATCAGGCGCTCTTTTTCCGGGCGCGGCAGAGTGATTCTGCCAAACTCCATCAACTCAATGCATTCATAGAGCAGACGCAGACCATGCATGGCGCCTTTTGTGTCATACCCATAAGCGCATTCGTATTCAGGCCGCTTCCCTTTGGCTCCGCGTCCTTTCTCTCCTGTGATCCGCTTGAACTGGTTGTCAGCAAAGCCGATGAATTGTTGAGCCGAATCCTTCGAGAGAAATAAATTGCGGTTACCCTGGATTTTCCGCCACGTCGCAGGAGGAACTTCCAGCGGCTCAGCAAAGAGAAAATGCAATGAAGTTGCATTCCCCCTGGCCGCCATCCCGCCCCATTTGCGCAAAGAGTAGAGCGTGACATCTACATCGTCAGGCCCATTTCTGCGCTCGTCCCCTGCGCTCGACCAGACATAGTGCTCCGACGAATCGAGTCCCAGCGCTTCTTCAGGCGCTTCGATATAAATGCCATAAATATCTGTGTCGTCGGTCTGGCCGACCTTGGCTCCATGCAGTTCAGAACCGCCGACGAACAGATGAATGAGATTTGCGGTTTTGTCGAAGCCGGAAAGCCGCACCAGCTCCAGCAAAGACCGTGTTGATTGTTCAGTAGGCACTGGCGGAATAGCTCGATTCGAATTTCCTGCCGCAAACCTGGTTGAGATGATGCTTCATGTGTTCCACGTAATCTTCCGCGATCCAGCCGAGCGCAGCCGGCTTGTATGGCCCAATCCGGCATGTCACCTGGTGCGCGCTTGCGGGCAAATTTTTGATCACATGCACCAGCAGCCGGTTATACGTGACCCACAGCTCAATCAGGAATTTCCACTCAAGATCCTGAAAGCGTTGCAGCTCGACCAGTCTTTCCTGATCGTAGCCGGGAAACGTAAGCTCTCCCTGCAAGGCCGCGCGGACGAAGCGCTGATGATTGTTGCAAGCTGAGTCCATCAGGTGGCCGAGAATTTCTTTCTTCGACCACTTGCCCGGCGCAGGCCGCACGGCGGCATCAGCATCAGAGAACTGAAGGAGCAAGGGCGTCACGGCTTCAATGGTATTGTTCAACGCGGCGGCGGATTCCTGAAAGCTCTTCATGTCTATTCAATCCCCAGGTCTTTCCATTTTTTATCGACCAGCGCTTTGGTCTTTTCATCCATCAGAATCTCATCCGGCCACGGACGCGTAAAGCCTTCCGTTGGCCATTTGCGGGTGGCATCGATGCCCATCTTCGACCCGAAATTCGGCAGGCGCGAGGCATGGTCGAGCGAATCCACCGGCCCGAGGGTGAACTGGATATCGCGTTCCGGATCGATATTGTTCAACACCTTCAGCACCACCTCGCCGATGTCCTGCACATTCACATCTTCATCGACCACCACAATGCACTTGGTGAACATGGCCTGTCCCAGCGCCCAGATGCCGTTCATTACCTTGCGCGCATGGCCCGGATACGACTTGCGAATGGAGACAATCATCAGGTTGTGAAACACGCCCTCCACCGGCAGGTTTACGTCTACGATCTCCGGCAGCGTCAGCTTCATCAACGGCAGGAAGATGCGTTCCACTGCCTTGCCCATCCAGGCGTCCTCCATAGGCGGCTTGCCTACAATGGTAGTGGCATAGATGGGATTCTTGCGATGCGTAATGCACGTCACATGGAACACCGGGTATTCATCTTCCAGCGAATAAAACCCGGTGTGATCTCCGAAGGGGCCTTCGGTGCGCAACTCGTCGAGATTCACGTAGCCTTCCAGAACAATCTCGGCGTTGGCCGGAACTTCCAGATCGACGGTTTCACACTTCACCAGTTCCACAGGCTGCTGCCGCAGGAATCCGGCAATGATGAACTCCTCCACCTCGGGCGGCGCGGGTACAATCGCCGAGAAGGTCAACGCTGGATCGGTGCCAATCGCGACCGCAACCTCCAGCTTGCCGCTGGGCTGTCCGCTGCTAGCAGCCAGCATCGAGCCTCCTCCAGAGCGGGCCATGATGTCTACAGCATCGCGCACAGCCGAGGACGCCTCCACCCCGCCACGCGCAACAACGGCGGGTGGCGGGGACCCCGGCGGCTGTGCCACACGATCCCTGCTGGCGGCCATGCGCAGCCTATCGCGATAATGCTCTGCGGCTACTTTCTGCCGCTGCCAGTGCATTCCTGCCGAGGTAGCGTCATACACCTGCATCCGATACATGCCCATGTTGCGTTTGCCTGTCCGGGGATCGCGGGTGATCACGCAAGGCAGGGTGATGAAACGCCCGGCATCCCCGGGCCAGCACTGCAGCACGGGAAAGTCGAGCAGTGAAAAATCCTTTTTCCTGATGACCTCTTTGCATGCGCCCGTTCCTACTGTCTTGGGGAAAAACTTGCCCATATCCGCCAGCATGGGCAGCATCTTGAGTTTTTCCAGGAAGCCTTCCGGCGACTTCATATTCAGCAACTGGCGGATGCGCTCGGCAATCTCATCGAGCCGCTCCACCTCCAGCGCCATCTGCATGCGCCGCTCCGAGCCAAACTGGTTGATGAGCACCGGGACGCCATTCGCGCCCTTCACGTTCTCAAACAGCAGCGCCGGACCGCCCGGTCGGCTGTATTTCCGGGCTGCGCCCTTGGAAACCCGATCAGTGATCTCAGCGATCTCCAGAATAGGGTCTACTTCCGCGCGTATGTGTTGGAGTTCGCCGGCCCGGTCGAGCGCGGCAATCCACTCTCTAAGGTCTTTAAAAGCCATTCCTCTCCTAAGCCTGATTGCTGGCGGGAAATGCGATTATAAAGTGCCAGCCCGTTCACCGCTTTGCCAACCTGAGTGGCTGGTGCTCTCATCATAACGAAAAGACAAACATAGACTCCGGGGAGCTACTCGTCTCATGGCCACGTCCATTCAAGGTGAAAAGCAATATATAGATGCATTTTTCAAGTTGACTCTCAGGCCCACGGCCGCCGCCGACCTGTTTCCGTGGTTGTCATCATTGACCAGCGAACAGAGAAAAGATTTTGTCGATCTGGCCGACTCCAATCATGTCGTCATAAGAGTCTTTGAAGTCATCAACCGGGTGGCCGGACACAAAGGCAATGCCGACGTGCAGGCCTGGGCGGTTAGTGTTCTCACCACCGAACGGGAACGCATTGCCAACGCTCTCACTCACCTGAAGGATGTATGTGAAGCGCTGCAAGAGGCTGATTGTCCGGCAGTCGTAATGAAGACCCTCGACCATTGGCCTGACCTGGGCAACGACCTTGATCTGGTCACTACCGGCCCCAAAAACGAGGTGGTACGCGTCTTCACTCAGAAGCTCAATGCCCACGTTGAAGCCCGGAGCTGGGGTGACCGGCTGGCCAACAAGTGGAACTTTGCCCTGCCAGGGCTGCGTGAATCCGTGGAGGCCCACATCGGCCGCCTCGGCCAGACCGGCGAGCACAAAGAGATGGCGCAACGCTTCATCGACCGCCGCGTCAACACCCAGGTGCATGGCTATGAATTCCCAACTCCTGCGCCGGAGGAGCGCATCTTCGCCGCCACCCTCCAGCGGATGTACCGGCATTTCTACTTCCGCGTCTGTGACATCCTGAATGCCGCCTCACTGGTGGAATCAGGCAAAGTGAAGTGGGAAGAGCTGCGCCGCGCCGCCGAAGAAGCGGGTATCTGGCCGGGAGTCGCCAGCTTCCTCAACATCGTCTCTGAGTACGTGAAGCAGTATCGCGGTAGTGGATTGAATCTGCCTGCCGATGTGCTAGCCAACGCTGCGCTGGGCGCAGACCAGATGTATACCCGCGCCCGCTTCCTGCGCATTCCCATTCTTCCTTATGGAGCAAGACTCTATACCCGGCAGATCACACATACGGCCTGCAAAGGCAACGTGCCTGCGACGTTCCGCCTGAGCCTGCTGCCTCCACTGGCCTCAGCGGCCGCAGTAGCCTTCAAGATTACGGGGAGTGATAAGGGAGTTTGGTAGGAATTGCCAAAATTGTCATAATTTTGTAATTGCGTAATTGGAAACCCGGCTAGGCTGACGTGAGCCAAAAGTTTGCGCGGGAAAACAAGATTCAAAGCACCTTGTGGAGCAACGCAGTCCAGCCGCAACTAAAAGAAAAAATTTATTTTATGGACCGCAGCCGCCGGGGTCCTCGACACGCGCCGACGTTGCGCGTGGCGGGGTGGAGGTCCCATAGGCGCTAATGGGTTCGGTCGCCGCAATTTTCCGGAAGCCCGTTTATGTACCATCCGGTACGGCGAGGAACTTTGTGATCCCAAAGCGAGCTCCTCGGGTTGAAGTGTATTGGCGCCCGTATCCATCGCACACGACTTGTGGCGCGCGCTGCAGCGCCCTGCTAGTCAAGCCACTTAGGTCATTGATCGGGGACGATTCTTACTCCTTCACGCTCACTTGGCTCCAGTAACCCACTGGACTAGATCCCGTTTCTGTTTGGGGTTCCTGTTCCTGGTATCCACACCATAAGCGCCCAGAACACTCAAAATCTCCTCCGATGCCTTGTCGCGTCCGCGATAGAAATCCAGAATGTCTAGCGCAGCCTGCTGGCCGAGTATGCTGTAGCTCCTAAACTCGGACAATGTTTTATTTGGAGGATCTTTCGGTGAAAGGTCACGCACGGCCAAACCCTCTGTCAAGTTTTTTTCTTCTTCGCTATTGCTATGGAGAAACCTTTTTTTGCGAACGAGCCCAACCAAATGCTCGATTTCTTTGTACACCCACCCCTGAGTTCTTGCTGCCACAAAGGACGCAAGCCGCTCCTTCTCCGCCTCTGGGTAGCCTGCATTTTGGAGGAAGTTCCAGATCAAGCAGTAGCGAGACGGTTCATCGGGTGGGACTACAGCGAAGGCATCGTCAACTCGCCCAGTGCGAACTACGGCACTATCGAGGCGGTCTTTGTAGTTGGTTGCTACGATGAAAATGAGACGATTCTTCTCGCCAAATTGCTTTAACATTTGCAGCTTTGGAAGCATCCCCGGAATAAGAAACCTGAGCATTGCGATGCCGGTTTGTGACTGCTGATCCTGGCGATCGCGCAGCATTTCATCAAGTTCATCAAAAAGGACTACAGATTCGCGTAAGAGAACGAGCTCCTTGAACAACTGCCGGGCTTTGTTCTCGCTTTGCTCGATGCCTTCCTTTACGAAATCACTAGGCGTTATAGTTACCAAGCTCCACCCCAACTCAGCTGCTATCGCCTGTGCGAGAGTCGATTTTGCTGTACCGGGAGGCCCGTGCAACACCATGGCAGAATGATTGCTTTCTCCTGTTTCCTTGAATGGCCGAATGTAGTTTTCGTAGATTTTGCTGGTTATCCTGTTTTCGCAGGGTATATTGAGTTCGGCATCCACAATCCCCGACCACCTTAGCGTCGACCGGGAGAAATCGAACGTTTCTGCCATCTCCAACTTCAGCAAGTGCTGGCGAAGCCTTCCGTACGCAATCAGAAATTGCAAACCAGCGGCGGTTGCCCACATGTCCACACGCTCAGTTTCAAGGAGACGATCCGTAGACCAACCTGCAATCTCGCTTCGTTTGGACGAAGAGACTACACGATGGTTCTTCTCTAGCCAATCGAACACTCGGTGCGCACAGAGCTGGTACTGGGTGCGGGACGCTACATCTTTGTCGATCAGGGGCATGAGGGCGTTTATGATTTCAATATTTGCCACATGCACAGCAGCCAGAGTTGTCCAGTCAACTACAAACGGCGCTCCTGTGGGCCACGTGCCGTCCTCATGTTGAGTCTCTAGGACAATCTCCAGACCCTTAGCAATCAAATCTTTATTGGGTTCCGCTTCAACATCATGGTGAATACGCAATGCGAATGCCAGTTGTACGGGATCGAAGCTGGTTTTTCCGTTTAGGCTGTAGAGAGTGATCTGGCGGTGTAACTCCTGCGTAGCCCACTTGGCGAACATAGATAAATATTTCCTAGTGCGCTGAGCGCTGTCCGCCCAATGCTGTCCAACCTTTTGAATGGCCTCTGTGATTTCGGGCAACGTTGGTTTCGTGCCGAGTTTCTCATAGATATAGCGCGGAGTCTGGAGATCATAGATCATCGACTGGAAGACTGCGCGTCGCCAAGGTGTGCCCGCATTCTTCATTTCCTTCTGTGCAAGTTTCATGGAATCTGTTCCGGGTGGAGGTGTGCCATCTGACTTACTCGCAGCTTTGATTTTGTCCCAGTCTCCTTGAACGTTTTCATAGCCTCTGTCTATCACCTTATCGAGCTCGCTCACCTTGTCGCGCACACGCCCAGCAAACTCTTCTGACCAATAAATCACGGTACCTTTAGTATGCTTGTCTCCGATCGCTTTCCTGAACTGAGCCGCAATCTCGTCCGCCTGCTCCTTCCCGGATTTGTAATTGTCTTTCCTCAATCCCGGTAGGACGTCGTTCTTCAGCGCTCTGATAACCGCACTTAACCCAACAGGATTTTTCAACTGCTCGGCCTCACCGTCTACGAATTCGATAAACCATTTGGATTTTCCATATTTCTTAAAAATAGGGCCGCTCTTTTTGAGCCAGTCATTGATATGCCCGAGCAGCGCAGAGACCCTCTCATGCTCTCTTGCTCGCTGTTGCACTGTCTCCGCTAACTCTTTGAGAGATCGAATGCATGCGTAAGCAACAAACGTATGCGGTTCGGTACCCGTCAGTGATGCACCGCCAAAAACGTAGTGTGGAGGATACCGGTGGACGAGCTCCTGCAGCACCATATCAAGCGCGTCCATGAACACGCGCCCGTGTGTCTTTTCCAAAGGATACATATTGAGGATGCTGAGTATGCAGGAGCAGCTAAATGCTTCGCGCTGAACGAAAGGCACTGCCGTGCGACCGGCTCTAGCCTCTTTTCCAAGGATCTGGTTTGTATTTGTCCCAATTATTTTGTCGACAGTGGGTTGAAAGACGATCGCTCGATATGCATTGTAGGAAATAGGCTCCAGCCTTCCTTCATTAAATTTTCTGAGGTTCTTCTCAAAATCCTCCTCCAGCCGCCTCCAATCGTCTTGTTTGTCCATTGGTACAATCTCCACTTTGCGCCTATCTCGTCGCATGGCCTCCACGCCTTGCTGGAGCGCCATGAGAACCAATGCACTATCGCGCCATGTCCCTGGTGTTGAACGGTTGTTTTGTACGCTGCCATAGAAAAGTTTCGATTCATGATCATATGTACGAAGCAGAGAAAGCAGGGTCTGATGCGTTAAAGCTTTAATTCGGCCGTGTACTTCGTCTTCCTTTCGGATATCCTGGGTTTCCATAGAATAACTCCTTAGTTTCCAAAGATCCCGTGGTATGCCTGCAGTGATGGATTTCGGCGCGGTGGAGCAAGGCTTAGATCGTGTTTTCAAGACTACTTCCGGCAAAGACACACGGCTTCAGCGCTTGAGGAGAAATGGTCTTCCCGGTTACGAGAGACTTGAATCAGCCTCAAGCGCCTTTGCATAGCGCTTACGTCAATCGGAATACCCTACTCTGTAGAGAGACTACCCCTTACTGATTAGTGCAATAAAGACCAATCCCGTTACAAACAATCTTGGTCAAAACGGGAGTGCGGCTTGGCATACGAATGGGCACATGCGGCTCAACTTGAGTTTGGCAGGTTGACGCCAACAGTGAAGTTATGGGCCAGAAATGGAATCCCGAGCACGCGGGCCAGAAGTCCGCTTCTGAGGAATTAGCCGTTATCAGCCAGGGTTCGCAGATTCCCGGCGGATGACAGATTGACGGTCATCAAAGGAATTCCTAAGTTAGTGCTTATGGTGGAGGTGCCCTCGGCTGCGCTGAAAAATCTAGAGTTGTGGATCAACCAGCATTCTTGTAGTTCTCAGAGCGCCTGAAACCCACAGTACTTCTCAATAAATCTTTGTTCGCGTAGGGATTCCGCTCCAGCTTCGCGGGATGGGAATTCAGAAACAAACTCGGGACAAGGCCAATCCTCACCAGGTGTTATACGCCGTCCCAGTCGAACCCACATGGCTGGAGCCGCTATGCACGTCGGTGATGCCGGTTTCGGTCTGATCAGGGCTGGCAATGGTGTCGTCCGTTACGGGCTGCCAGGTATCGTTTTTTTCGGTAAACGGATCTTTGGGGATGGAGTGCAGATATCCGGAGCTGACCAGGTCTTCAAGCGCTTGCGGAGCCTTGCCTTTATCTTCGGTATATTGGTCAATCGCCTGACGCATGGCAACCAAGTCTTCCATCAATACGGCCTCGCGCGCCCGCAAAACATGCATCATGTACCTGGGGATGGCAATCGCGGAAAGAATCAGCACAATGGAGATCACGATGATCATTTCGATCATGGTGAAGCCGCGCTGATTGCGGATTTTCTTTGCTGAATCCATCATGTTACCAATCCTTATACTTAGTGCTGTCAAGCCCCGTGCCGTTGGACTTGCTGTAGACATCGAAAACATTCTGCCCGCCCCATGACTCTGACGTGGGATCGTCCTGCATCGACCGCAGTCCCCAATCTGTATTTCCAGTCATGGGATCGACAGGAATACGCCGCAGGAAGCGCAGCTTTTTCCCCTGGACGTCCACGCCCTTCACCAGAGTATCGAGATCGGGCGGGTAACCCTCAGTGCCGACTTTAATCTGAAAGGCGTTGCGGTCGGCGGCATCTTTATAGCGGTCGATGGCAGTGCGCATCTCCCACAGGTCGCGGCGCAATTCAGTCTCTTTCTGCCGCTTAATGCTCAGCCGCGCCACCGGGACTGCCGCTCCCATCAGCACCAGAAGGATGGTGATGGCAATAATCAATTCCAGAATGGTTACGCCGCGCTGGGTTACTTTTCTTCTCAACTTACAACCTTAAAAACCAATTTCAGCCTGGTAACGGGGATCCGGGGGAGGGATGCGAAACAGGCTGCCTGATCAATGAACGCACTTCTATTGTAAATCTTGCAGGTTCCAATGATCCAATGAACCAAATAACCCGAAGTTCCGTGAGAACACCTTGTGACAGCATGGTGGAGCAGAGATCCTCGGGTTTCCTCCACTCCGTCCTCCCTCCTACGTCGGTCGGACTGCGGTCGGAATGACAAGAGGGGTGTGAATTCCCTACACCTTAACCTAAAATGCTCTAGTTCACGCTGACGGCCGTCTGCGATCCGGTGACCTGCAGCGACTGGTTCTGGCTGTTGCGGGCGCCGGGGGTGGTAATCGCAATCACGCCGGTTCCCTTTTCTTTGGCCGTAAACACCAGGGTGAATACAGTTCCGGTTCCTGAAACGCCGGGGGTGTTGGGCGGACGCTGCGCTGAAATCTGCAATGTTCCGGTAGTGGGATCATCGCGATGAACCAGCGCTACGTTCTGTCCATCTTTGCTGAGAAAGCTTCCGTTGGATACGCTCACGAACTGCACCACCTTGGAATCGTAAGTGATCTGCAGCGGCACCGAGGCAATGTCCTGTCCGCCGGAAACATTCAGATTCAGCGTGAATTGACTGCCCTGCGCTGGCGCCGCCGTAGGTGGATCAAGGTGGAAGCTGGCTACCCCGGGCGTGGAAACCGGGGTTGCCGGTGAAGGCTTTGCCTGGGCCGGTGTAGATGCCGGAGCCATGGCAGGATTCTGCTGCGGCGGCCCCGGCTGAATAATCTGCTGCCCGGTTTGCTGCTGCGGCTGAACTGGAGTTCCTGGAGGCGGTTGATCTGTCACCTGCTGCGGCTGCGCCGGAGTCACCGTCACCGGCGGCTGTTGCATTGTCGTTCCCTGCGCGACCGGACGAGTGGGCGGCGCTGCCTGCTGCTGTTGCTGCCGTGAAGCCGCAGCACCCTGAGGATTGGTTGCCGGAGCATTCGCCGACTTATTTACAGGCACATCTGCTTTGCGCAAATCGATGCCAATGCCCGTGCCCACGTCGAAGGCGCGCCGGTTCAGGTTGGAAAGCTCCTGTCCGCGTACGATGTGCGGCACCAGCAGGAACACAACTTCATTGGTATGCCGTTCCTTATCGTTTTGCGAGAAGAGATATTTCAGGATAGGAATCTGTCCCAGCACTGGAGTACCAGAGCCATTGTTGGTGATCTGGTCTTCCAGAATACCGCCCAGCATGTTCATCTCGCCATCTTTCAGGCGGATTTCATGATCAACAAGACGGCGGCTGATAATCGGCTGGCTGATGCCGCCGATACTCGATGTGCCGGTCTGGTTTGAGATTTCCAGCGCCACCTTCAGGCTGATCTCGCCATCAGGATGAACGTGCGGTGTAATGTCAATATTCACGCCCACGTCGAGATACTGGAACTGGGTGTTCACGCCCAGAGCGCCTACGCCGGTGCCGATGCCCAGAGGGGTTCCGAACGAACCGGTAGCCACCGGAATGCGATCGCCGATTTTAAGGCTGGCCTTAATTCCATCCGCAGCGCGAATGCGCGGATTCTCAAGAATCTTGGTATTGGAATCACTGAACAGCAATTGCGCATGAACCGGATCGAGGGTTACCGCGTAGTTGGTAGAGTTCAGATGCTGCAGGCTGTTGAAGTTCAGGCCGCTGCTGGTGGTGGTTGTGCCAGTACCAGTACCGGTTCCAGTGCCGGTGCTGGCTACATTGCTTCCCTGCAAGGCGACAGTGGCGTTCTGCGGCGGCAGAATGCCCATCATGCGCACCTTGTCGCGCCGCACCTGGGCTACAACCACATCCACAACCACCTCAGGCTTTGACTTATCGATGTCGTCGATCATCTTCTGGGCCAGCGCCAACTGGTCAGGAGTGCCGCGCACCACGATGGCGTTTTGCGAAGGTATCTGCTGAATGCGCTGCACTTCCAGAATGGTACGGATGGCGTTCACTACGTCCTGAAGATCGGTGGGAGTGGCTACGTTGCCCAGATAGAAAGTCTTGACGACGTTCTGCTCAAGCTCTCTGCGCTTGGTCTGCGTATCGGCAGCTACAAAGATGGTGTTGGGTGTGACCGGACGCCAGAAAGTGCGCGACTCCAGGGCCACGATATCGAAAGCCTGCTGGACGGTAACACCCTGCAGGTCAATCGCTATCCTGCGCCCCTGATAATCGGGATCAAACAGCACGTTGATGGCGCCCAGTCTTCCCAGCGTTTCGTAAATCTGCTTGGTATCCGCGGAAGCAAAATGGAGGGCCTGCAGAGGAGTGGTGGAAAGAGGCGCAAGTTCGACCGGGCCACCTGCTTCATCCAGACGCTTATGCAGCACATCTTCCTCAGGGGGCTGTGCAGGCGCGGCCCCGCCTTCAGTAGCTGCCTGGCCTTTGATCATGTTCTGCGTCCGGCGCGCTTCCTGCAGGGCCATATCACTGCTGGGGTCAATGGCCGCGGCTTTCATGAACAGATTGAGGGCATCTTCCAGCTTGCCATCATCGCGCAGTTTCTGCCCCTGCTTGATCAGTTGCGCAGCCGCCAGCATGCGCGTGCGCTCGTAAGGAACCTTGTATTTCAGGTCGTCAGGATGTTTCTCCCACGCCGCCTTATAGTAGTTATAAGCAGCTTCGTAGTCCTCGCGGGCCTCTGCCTTAAGTCCCTTGTTGTAGAGCGAGCGTACCGAATCGGACGCGAAAGCGACCGCCGACAGCAAAATCAATATGAAAGCTACCGTTTTCCCGGAACTTCTCATGGAACCCCTTATAGAATCCGAATGACCAACAATAAGCTGGGCGGTATGCTCCCCTGACAAACGCTCAACCGCGCGTAAAGTGTTGGAAATCCTGCATTATACACCGCACGATTACTAACTCCTAGACAGAACGGAGTTACCTGTTAGATTTGCGTGTGCTAGCATAAAAATTTTGCTGAAAGTGGCAGGAAGCTTTCCTGTTGTGCAGTCATGGCCCGTCATACAGTTCACCAGACCGAACCGAATAAGCCCAGGAACCTGAAGCGCGATCCCGTCGCCTCCGGGGAGCGGGATGCCACGCAGAACCGGTCCGCAGGTCATAATTATTTTCTGGAAGACAAGCTGGAAACCGGAGTGGTGCTCACCGGGTCGGAGGTTAAATCCATCCGGGCGGGTCGCGCCAATCTCAAGGATGCCTATGCGCTGGTCAAAGACGGCGAACTCTGGCTCCTGAATGCTCATATCGGGGCTTACGAACATGGAAGCTACGCCAACCATGCTCCGCTGCGCACCCGCAAACTTCTTGTACATAGAGACCAATTACGCAAGCTGCTGGGAAAAAGCCAGCAGCGCGGATACACCTTAGTCCCCACCCGCATGTATTTCCGCAACGGAAAAATCAAGTGTGAGATTGCCCTGGCCAAGGGCAAGCAGAGTTGGGACAAACGAGAAACCGAACGGCGGCGCACTGCCGACCGGGAAGCCCGCGAAGCCATCGCGCGCTCCAGAAAAAGCTAGAGGAGATCATGGAAACAAAACTGGTGGTTGGGAACCTTGCAGAAATCGAAAGCGAATGTCTTGTGGTCTTCGCCCTGGACCACGGAGATAAACAGAAGAGCAATGCGAAATTCGCCTTGAAACATGCGGGTGCGGAAAAGGCCGCAGCCGAACTGATGAGCACCGGCGAGGTCACCGGCAAGCTGGCCGAAGCCATCATGCTGCATCGTCCGGAAGGCTTGAAGGCCAAACGGCTGCTGATCGTGGGCGGCGGCAAAGGAGACAAATTCGGCCACACCGAGCTGCGCAAAGCGGCTGGCGCAGCCCTCAGATTCCTGAAACCCAAGATGATCAAGAGCTGCGCTTTTGCTCTTCCCGACCTCTCCAGCGGCGCTGAAGATGCCGTGCGCGCTATTGTCGAAGGCTCCTTCATCGCCAACTTCGATCCGGATACCTATCGCAGCGACCGCAAAGACCTGCAGATGAAAGACGTAACAGTTGCCGCGCCCGAAGGCTCTGATAAGAACAAGCTGCAGCAGAGTCTCGAACAGGGGCGCATCATCGGCGAATCGCAGAACTTTACCCGCGAACTTGTCAATGAGCCCAGCAACCACCTTACTCCAACCATGTTCGCGGACCGTACGCGCAAGATGTGTGAGAGCGTAGGACTGAAATGCGAAATCTACGGTCCCGACAAAATTAAAGAAATGAAGATGGGGGCCTTCTGGAGCGTCGCCCAAGGCTCAGACGAAGAGCCGCGCCTGATCGTGATGAAGTATGAGCCGCAGGACGCGCCGGAGAAACCCGTGGTTGGCCTGATCGGCAAGGGCATTACTTTCGATACCGGCGGCATCTCCATCAAGCCTGCTGACGGCATGGAAAAAATGAAATATGACATGGCTGGAGGCGCAGCCATGGTAGGGGCCATGCGGGCCATTGGCCTGCTCAAGCCCAAGGTGAAGGTCATCTCCATTGTCTGCGCCACGGAAAACATGCCCAGCGGCAAGGCCCAGAAACCCGGTGACGTGCAGATTGCCATGTCCGGCAAATCCATCGAGATCATCAATACCGATGCGGAAGGCCGCCTGGTGCTGGCAGACGGATTACACTACGCGCGTACGCTTGGCTGCACCCACCTCATCGACGCTGCCACCCTCACCGGAGCATGCGTGGTGGCCCTGGGCGGCGTGAACGCCGGAATCTTCGCCAATGATGAAGACATCTATCAGCACTTCACCAAAGCGCTGAAACGCTCCGGAGAAAAATTCTGGCGACTGCCGCTGGATGCTGAATACTTTGATCTCATTCGCTCCAACATTGCCGACATCATGAATACCGGCGGACGCTGGGGAGGCGCCATCACCGCAGCCATGTTCCTCAAGGAATTCGTCGAGGACACCCCCTGGATCCATCTCGATATCGCCGGTACCGCCTGGAACGACGACAACAAAGGCTGGATGGCCAAAGGGCCGTCAGGCATCGCGGTACGAAGCTTAGTGGAATTTGTTAAGACGTTTGAACGAAATGGAGCGTAGAGTAGCGGCTAGCTGCTAGCTATTAGCTGCTAGCTACTAGCTACTAGCTTTTGGCTTTTGGCTTTTGGCTTCAATACTGTTCACTTAAGCAATACCGAATGTGAATGGAACCTACGATGCTCCAGCGCCGTAGGCGCGAAAGAAGTTGGCCCAGGTCGTACCGGGGCCCCCGACACCGCCGCTTTGAGGTTGCTGGCGTGGTTAAGCGCTGGGAATACCGTCATAACGAAAACATAGAGCGCCGCAGGCGCGACACTGACACGTAACTCACAACGTTCATTTTCCGTTAAGTGAACAGTTAGCTTTTACCTTTTCTCCAGCGCATTGCGCAACTGAATAGAAGAAGAGGATTCGGGCGGAAAAGCATCGCGCCATAGAGAAAAGGCCCTCCTGGCGAAGAGGGCCCCTTCAAAAGATCATGGCCAATATGGCGGTAACCGCGTACTTTGGTCTTCACTCCTACGATGTACTGCGTCGTGTCGATGATTAAGTAATCGTAATAGATGTTGCCGCTTGCACAGAATTGCTGGCACGAGTCTTCTGGTTTTCCAATCTAAGTGCTGCGCAATAGAATACCTGGTGCAAACCCAGAGGGTTCTACCTCGGAGCAATTGACCTCACATGCTTTACATTCAATGAATTCTGAGATTGGTGTGGTATGCCAGACGAGCACTGTAGTCAATTCTGTAGCTGGGACCTCCTGGTTCCGAATCACCTTTTTAAACTTTATTGTGCCTTGTGGAATTCCACTGTTTGTAAGTGATTGATATTGAACCTGTTGTGCATTGTTCGTGGGACGCTATTGCGATTTATTGAAGTTGGAGACTTTCACCGACACATTTTTGGCTACGTCTGCCTTTCCTTCCTTATATATTAGTCATATCTCCAATGGCTAAACTTGTCATTCACATCTCGGAAATTGAAGCAGCCAGCGATTTTGCCGCGCTCTTGGCCAGAGTGCGAGCTGGTACCGAAGTCATCATCGAGCACAACTCCCAGCCGGTAGCCGTAGTTCATCCCGCTGAGCCAGTGCGCCGGACAATCTCGGAATGCATTGCTCTCCTATCGGAGGATTCTAACGCCACCATCGACGCCGACTTTGCCAACGATGTTCAAGCCGCTATTGAAAGTCATCGCGAAGCATTGGACTCCTCCGCATGGGAGTAATCCTGGATTCCAGCATTCTGATAACAGCCGAGCGGAAGGGCAACAATGCACGGCAGATGCTGGCTGCCGTTTCTTCCCAACTGGGAGATACAGAAATTGCTTTATCGGTGCTGACTTTGTTGGAATTGGCCCATGGAGCAGAGCGCGCTGATACGTTAGAAAGAAAACGCATACGCGAGCAGTTCATCGGGGAACTGTTGACGGCACTGCCAGTGCATGCAATTACGGCTGCAATAGCCTTGCGCACCGGGCAAATCGATGGAGCGAATCAAGCAAAAGGAATGCGGCTTCCGCTTGCTGATCTACTGATCGGAGTGACGGCATTAGAACTTGGATATGGAGTGGCAACCCGCAATGTCCGGCATTTCCATATGATTCCCGGTCTGTCCGTGATGCGGTTCTGAGTGGCCCGGTGTTTTCTCTCGGAAACAGCCACTGTGAGGTGTGCGGTAGGGAGTTTTTGCGGAGCACAAGCTTGCAAGCGTGAGCGCAACGGGAGCTTGCAGGCGATATTTTGAGCGTAGCCGAAAATCTGTTGGTGAGTCGATTTGAGGGTGTGTGAGAGAGGCAAACGCCGACCGGACCCCGCAGTCGCATTCCTGTGGCCTGGCTAAGTGGTGGCTCGTTTTTGGGGCGACCCACAACTCGACACATTGAATAACCGCCTTGGTGGCACTCAGGGAATAGCGTGGATGCGGTTGGTTCACGGTGAATCCAGCGCTGCTGCATCCACCGGCAGCTCTCGATTTCTTACAACCTGCCCGCCGATCCTGCCTTCCAAACTACTAGCTAACGACACTTACATTCTCATTCAGGGGTGGGGACTATGCTTTGGACTTTGTTTGTTGTTTTGCTTGTCTTGTGGCTGCTGGGCGTAGTGACCAGCTACACGATGGGAGGATTCATTCACCTGCTGCTGGTGCTGGCCGTGATCGCTCTGATCTTCCAGCTCATTACCGGCAGAAGAACAGCGGTTTAATCGCTTTGTAACCAATGAACTCATTCAGGGAGGAATCGGTTTTATGGATAAGGATCGTATTCAGGGCAAGATAGAAGACGTAAAGGGCCGCGTGAAGCGCCAGGCCGGTGAGTGGACCGGCAACGAAAAAACCCAGACCGAAGGAGTAGGCGACCAGATTAAAGGCAAGGCCCGCAACGCCATCGGCAAGGTAAAAGATGCAGGCCGCGATGTCGCTGACGATATGCGCGGCGACCGCGAACACATTGACCGGGAGAAGAAGGAAGACGCTGCATAGCAGAACTCCAAGGGAACAAAGAAGGCGTCCTTCGGGACGCCTGCTTTGTTTTTATCTAAGTTTTTATCTCACTTAGTGTCCACTCGCTCTGCATTTACCCACTTACCAACTTATTAATTTCTGATTTACCCATTTGCATAACAAGGGGAGCGCCCTTAAGCTTTTCGCGGTTTTTAGACGGTCTCGATCACTAGATTCCCGGCTTTATCCGGGTAGAAGGCTAGTCCGGGAGGTACCACGGTAGTGGCGCTGTACTCGGTGATGACAGCGGGGCCGCGATAACGCTTGCCTTTCTGCAGCACCTCGCGCGGCAGAACCTGCGCTTTTGATTTCTTTCCGGAAAACCACACGTGCGCGGAAGCCGTGTGCAGCTTTCCAGCCCGTCCTTCGATTTTCAGGTTGGTCAGCTTTTCCGGCGAGGCCACCCGCCCCCGCATTCTTACGGTTACGATCTCCACCTCGCGTTGCGGGCTGCTGTAGCCGTAGCGCCTGTGGTGCTCGGCGTGGAAGCGCTCCAGCAGATCAGATCCGAATGACAGGTTCAACTCGTAGCCCTGGCCGCGATAGCGCAGGTCGGCGCTCTTCTCAAAAATCACCTTGCCCTTCCAGCCTTCGCGCTCCAGTTCAGAGCTGATATTGCGCTGCAGCTCCGCATACAGGCGGTCGAGTTTCTTGCCGGGCAGTTCACGTACCCGCATCAGCACGGTTCGCGATGAATCTTTGACCACATCACTCATCAGGATACCCAGGGCAGAGAGCGCGCCGGGATATGCGGGAACAAGTACCCGTGGAATGCGCAGGGCTTGTGCAAGCTCGCAGGCATGCATCGCGCCTGCGCCGCCAAAAGCAACGAGAGAAAAGTGGCGCGAATCATAGCCGCGTTCAATCGAAACCACGCGGATGGCTTTCTCCATGTTGGCATTCACTACCCGCACCACGCCAGCCGCAAAATCTTCTACCGGTAAGCGGCTTCCCTGCTCTTTCAGCCACTGCTGCGTAAGCTTCTGCGCGCGTTGCAAATCAAGTTTGAAATCTCCGCCCAGGAACTGGTCGGCGGGCAGGCGTCCCAGCAGCAGGTTGGCATCGGTTACCGTCGGACGCAGGCCGCGTCCATAGCAGATCGGGCCAGGGTCAGCGCCCGCTGATTCCGGTCCGACACGCAAGGCGCCACCCGCATCAAAGCGGGCCAGCGAGCCTCCACCGGCGCCTACGGTATGGATGTCGAGAATGGGAACGCGCACCGGCAGTCCGGCAACTTCAGCTTCGTTGGTGGTTGAGGCTGCGCCGTCTACGAGAGCCACGTCAGTAGAGGTGCCGCCCATATCGAAGCTGATGATCTTTTCGAAACCGCTGCGCCTGGCCAGCGCCGAAGCGCCCACCACACCACCGGCAGGTCCGGAAAGCACGGTTCGCACCGGCTCAGAGGCCGCTGTTTCCAGAGCAGTGATGCCGCCGCTCGATTGCATTACGAAAATTCTTCCCTGAACCCGCCGCTGCAGGCCGCGAAGATATTTCTGCATCACCGGCTGCAAGTAAGCATTCACCAGCACGGTGCTGGCGCGCTCGAATTCGCGGAACTCAGGAAGAATCTGATGAGAGATGGAAAGCGGAACACCGGTTTTTTCGAGCGCCTGCGCGACCTGCTTCTCGTTCTGCGGATTCACAAAGGAGAACAAGAGCGAGAGCGCAATCGCCTCCGGCTGCTGGGCCGTGATGCGCCCCACTAAAGCAGCTAATGCGGCGGCTTGGGGGGCACGCAAAATCTCTCCTTCCGCCGAGACACGCTCTTCCACGCCAAACCGAAGTTCAGAAGGGGCCAGCGGCGGATCTTTCTCAAAGAAGAAATCATAGAGCCTGGGACGATGCTGGCGGCCGATCTCGATGGAATCTTCAAATCCCGAGGTGGTCACAAAGGCCACGCGCGCTCCTTTGCGCTGCAACAATGTATTGGTGCCCACGGTGGTGCCGTGCAGCACCGTGGCTCCAGACCCAGAAGATGAGATTTTACCGACTGCTTCGGCAATGGCCTGAGAAGGATCAACAGGCGTAGAAAAAACTTTCAGGATTCTGAGTGTGGAGCCTTCCAACCACACACAGTCGGTGAAGGTTCCACCGCTATCGATGGCTATTCTGAGGGATGGGCGTGGCGGCATGTCGTTCGGATGGCTTCAGGATGAGTCGCCAGTGAATCAGCAGACTGGCGATTTTATCATGCTGGGTTGCTCAGAGTTTCTTCCCCATAAGCAACGCATCCAGCGAATTTAAATAATACCGGGGCAGAATCTTCAAACCTGTGTATCCGTGCTTCTTGTAAAACTTGATTGCCGGAAAGTTATCTACCGCAACCTCGAGCGAAACATAGCTGCAGCCTGCCTTTCTGAGCTGTTCCTCTGCGGCGGTCATGAGCTGACTTCCCAGTCCGGTGCGCCGGGCTTCTTCCAGCACGTCAATGGTGATGATCTGTCCCATGGATTGATCGGAACGCCGGGAGCGGAACTTGTCGGCGATGACGAAGCCTTTGATCTCTCCATCCTGTTCGCCCACAATGCGAACGGCGGATTTCAGATTCAGGAAGTGGCGCAATTCTGTTGGCGTGTAGGCGATACCATGCACAAAGCACGCTTGATCGATCTCCAGCAGCCGTTCGAAATCCAGCGGACGATACTCGCGCAGCGTAAGCACTTCAAAAAGTTTAACCGCAAAAAACGCGAAGCGCGCAAAGGCAGCAAAAGAGATGGTATGTGTGACAGTCTTTCAATTATGGCAATTACAACTTATGGCAATTTGGCAATTCGTTGATTCATTCGTGGGCGAGGCGCTTCAGATAGTCAAAGTCATTGATCACGAATGTGTTGTCTTTCATCGTAATTATGTTCTGCTGTTTCAGCCGACTCAAAACGCGCGTGACGGTCTCGCGGGTGGTGCCGATCATCTGCGCAATGCCTTCATGCGTATAAGGCGCTTCGAAGGATTCGGCGGCCACGCCTTTCATGCCCCGAGTTTTGGCCCAGCTCATCAACAATCGCGCCAGCTTCTGGGTGCCGGAGACCGAGAGTCCGATGCGGCGAATCTGCTCACGCGCCAGCCTGGAATTGGCCGCTAACTGCAATGCCGCATGGACGGCCGGAGGATTGTGGTGCTCCAGAAAGTCCAGCAGCGCGCGCCTGTTAATGGCCTTCACCTGGCAGGGGTCAAGCAGTTCAGAAGTTTCCTGGTAAGGCTGATGGCAGAGTACCGCCTCCAATCCAAGGACTTCGCCCGGATGGGCCATCTTGAACATGACTACGCTATGCTCGCGTGATGAGGTGAATATCTTTGCCCGTCCATTGCAGAGAATGAAGACCTGCCGGGATGGCTTGCCTTCGGCGTATAAGGCAGTTCCGGCAGGATAGACTGAAAGGCTCGTGATCCTCTGTAAGTGCCGCAGCGCCGCTCCGGCAAGATTGCAGAACGTCCTCTTTTCCCTCCAGACGCACGTGAGGCAGTTTTCCTGCACGCCGAACCCACACGGTGATTGCATCTGCTGCCACCTCGTCCGCAGAAGTTTGCCCTCTTTGGAGGACTACGGATGTGACGTGCATCACATGGCAGAAAGATCGGGTCATTTAACACCGTGAGGACTGGTTGTGAACCTTCGCCTGGCCGGCTTGGCTTTCCTAAGTGCTAACTACCCAAACCAGGCACTGGTCATACACACGTGACGGAAGTCACAGACTCATGTGCTTCTGAGGCACACACTTCAAAACGGAAGTACCCCCCTATGTCGAAAACTGAGCTTCTGCGCGCCCTCAAAGCCGAGCTTGAATTTCTGCAGCAAGGCGGCTACGGACAGGCATTCCGCAGTTCCTGGCGGCCGACGATTCTCATCCGGGATTCCATCATGTGTCCCAATGCGGTCAGCGCTCCCGCATTTCATCCCTGTGATGAATGCAAGCTGCTGCCGCTGGTTCCGCCGGAGAAAAAAAACCTTCCCAATCCATGCCACCAGATTCCACTCAATGCTGCCGGTGAGACGCTGGAGGAACTTTATGCGAAAGGCACACAGGAGCAGGCAGACCGGGCGTATCGCGAGTGGCTCTGCGCCATCATTGCAAAATTTGAAAGAGAGGTAGATATGAACGCACTCGAGACCTGCACTAGTATTTCATTCAAAAATATTTTGTTTCTTACGGATCTCACGGAGACGTCGGAGGCGGCATACAGTTATGCTTTGTCTCTGGCTCATCAATACCAGGCCCGTATATATCCCGCGCACGCCATTCCGCCGCACATTCCGACAGAGCTTGAACTCAATACCATTGAGCTTTCCCGGAAGGCGCAAACCGCTGCCCGTGAGCAGCTTACCGGACTGGTGAAACATGCCGGCATTAGTTATCTCACGCTGGTCACCGAGGAAGCCCTGGAGGAAGCGGTTCCCCGCTGGATTCGCGAACTTGGCATTGACCTGATCGTGATGGGCACGCATGGACGCCGGGGCCTGGAGCGTTTCCTGCTCGGTTCTACCGCGGAAGTGATCTTCCGCACCGCCACCTGCCCGGTGCTGACGGTTGGCCCGCATGTTCCTCCACGCTCGGAGAAGAACCTGGAATTCACCAAGATTCTCTTCGCCACCGACCTGACCCGCTCGTCGGAATCGGCTGTCACCTATGCTTTATCCTGCGCGCATGACCGCCTGGCGCACCTTACCTTGATGCATGTGCTGCCCGAGGGGACCCATCGTGATCCGGATGGATCCCGCATTCGCGAGTTTGCGGTGGATGAGTTGAAGAAACTTGTCCCTGAGGTACTGGAACTCTGGCATGAGCCACAATTCGTAGTCGAAGAAGGTGACGCCGCAGAGCATATCATCAACTATGCTGCCGATGAGCATGCAGACCTGATCGTGCTTGGCCTGCCACAGGATAAACGGTTCAGCACTCATTTCCATACGGGTGTTACTTACCGTGTGGTGAGTTCCTCGCCTTGTGCCGTGCTGACCATTCGCGATCTCACCCATCCTTCACCGGATGAGGAGGACGTGGACGTGCGCAGGCTGGGAGGAGCGTAGGACGAAGTGACGTGACGGATAGAGCCATCACCAATTGGTAATTGGGTAATTGGGTAATTGGGGAAGACTGTAAACAAAGAAATGGGCCTGCCGTTCAGGGCAGGCCCGAAACATCTTAACTTCCAAGATGAGTTCGTAGCTGTTTTTCAGGGAAGCGGGATTCCCCAAGAAAGCAGCCATGAATTAAGGGTAATATACCCTCCGCTTCAAAGGAAAACATGTGACCCAGGTCACACGCCGCCGTGACCCCACATTTAAAGAAAATAGGAAAGCCTGCTTCTCAGCAGGCTTCAATGCTTCCTCTGCGCCCTTCGCGTCCTTGCGGTTCATGACGGTTCAATGGCGCGCCATCGACAACATCCGCTTGGGCCCACGGCAGCCGCCCGAGGGGGTGCGCGCCATCTGGCAGAGCAGGTTCTGGGCAAGCTTCAGGTCGGCGCTCAGCACTTTGGCAATCGCAAAATAAATCTGTGGATACTCGCTCAAAAGATCGAGAAACTGATCCCTGGGCAGAAGCGTCACTGTGCACTCATCCAGGCAGGTCACATTAATCTCCGGCAGCAGCCCGGTAACGATGGCACGCAAGCCAAATACCTTTCCTTCTCCAGCCACGGCCATGGAAATCGATTTGTTCCCCGCGGGAACTGAGATTTCCACTGACCCTTTGGTCAGGATGATCATGTGCTTCACAGGAGAATCGGCGGCCAGCAATGCGGAACCCGCAGGCAGAGTTTTTGTCTCTTCCAATGGACGCAATCGATCGGTAATCTCCCGTGACAATGAGCCATACAGTTCGTTGCAGCTATCATTGATTGGGATAGTGTTCGTCATAAGTGAGACTTTATTTCAATGAACTCCCAAGAGATGTGATTGTGGTCACCAATTGCTGTGATGGCATCACGTCGTAACCAGACTTTCCAGCGCCCTGCGGTTAAGAATGAACCAGGTCGCTCCCTTGATCCGCAGCCATCCCTTCCTTTTGAAGTCGCTGAGCACGCGGGAGACGGTTTCACGCGAGGTGCCGGCGAATTGCGCGATCTCCTCCTGAGTCAGAGTAACGCGTATGGCAATCTCACTGCGGGCGCGACCGCCCTGCAATGGATGTTCCGACCAACCCAGAAGCAGTTTGGCAATTTTCTCAGGAACTGAACTGGAAAGACCCAATGAACGTATTTCGCTGTAAGCGCAACGGCAATTATGCGTAAGCTGCTGCGCCACCTTCATGCCTACATCCGGATGAGTTTCTATAAATTTAATGAAGTCATTACGAGATATGAAATTAGCCTGACTGGGCTCCAGTGTTTCGACCGTAGCCTCGTAGGGGGTGCCGCCCACAACTGCTGTCAGCCCCAGCACTTCCCCTGGTTCGGCAATGCGCAGAATGATCGTTTTGCCTTCCGCAGAGGTAGTAGATAATTTAGCGCGTCCGGTACAGAGGACGAAGACGCCGCGGGCCTGCTGCCCTTCCAGGCACAGCAATGCGCCTTTGGGATAGACGGATGTGGCCTTGATTGCCTGAAGCTCGTCGAGAACGTCATCAGGAAGATGGCAAAAGAGCCGCTCTTCCTTGAGGTCACACTTCAGACAATTCTCAACAATGTGGAAGCTGTATGCATGGGCCATTGCCACCAAACCCTCCGTTTCCATTTAAAGCCTATACCCCACGTCACATCAAAGATGTGACCTAGGTCACACTTGAAGAGGGCGGCAATTGGCCATTAGCCTCCATACTGTTCACTTACGCAATATCGAAGGCACATCATTGCTCTTTCGCCTAAACTTGTAATAGTATGGGTTTCCCATAGGAGAAGGATGGATGCCTGATAAAGCGGAAATCTGGCAGGGCACGCTGGCCCTGATGATCCTGAAGACGCTGCAGAGCATGGGGCCGCTGCATGGATACGGAATCGCCCGAAGAATCGAGCAGATCAGCGGCAATGCGCTTTCGGTGAATTACGGCACGCTCTACCCTTCCCTACTGAAGCTGGAGCAGGAAGGCTACGTCTCTTCTGAGTGGGCCAGCTCTGAAAATAATCGCCGGGCAAAGTTCTACCGGTTGACCAGCGCCGGACGCAAGCAGGTGGCCAAAGAAGAGCGCCAGTGGGAGCGCGCCACCGAGATTGTCGCCCGCTTCCTGGCTCCCGGAGAGGCACAGGTTTGCTAAACAAGGATGTTTTCAGGTTTGAGCTTGAGTCTATAATCATGCAGCCGTGAATACACGACCCAAAGCGCCGCCAGTTTATCAGGCCAACCTAATTCGAATCAGCGCACCTGCGGTCTATAAACCCGGGCAAGCGGGAAGCTTGAGCGCGCAATTGAAACCGGCCCATCAGTTCCTACTGGAGACGCGTCCGGCACCACCGGTTTACCGGCCTCAACAAGCCAATACTCCTTCACAGCCAAAGTTGCCGGCTTCTTCTGCACAACAGCAGGCCCAATATCAATTGAGTTCACCCATCTGGGTTGGAAATGGCCGCCAGCAAATCCGGGTAACTGCAAAAGGGTCACACATGCCCATTGGTTCGGTGGATGTGCATTACAACCAGCCGAAGAAGGCATATATTTCTGACTTAGCAGTGGCGCCTGCCCACCGAAGACATGGCGTAGGAACCATGCTCATGAAGGCCGCCATGGAGAGCGCCCGCCGTACCGGCAGCCTGACAACCGAACTCGAAGCACGGCCCGGGCCCGGCAGTATTTCCACCCAGTCATTGGTCGGCATGTACACAAAGCTCGGGCTCAAACAGGCTGGTGTATCCAGACGGGGCAATCCATTCATGAAGAGCGAACTGCCCATGCCTGTGCAACGCGCTGTACCTGAAATTCAACGTGGAGTGCCGTCTCCCGGTTCTCGCGGCAGTGCTACCCGACAAGCGGGTGTTGCCAGTGCTGGCGCCATGCTCCGGTCAAATCCCGGAACGATTCAGCGCATGCAGCAACCGCAACAAACAGGCGACCCCAGTGACTTCATGTTCATACATCACACTGTCTCGCCATATTTTTCCAGCGGACCCACCAAAGGCTCCCCGGGAGAGCACCTGGACAAGGTAGTGAAAGACATTGAGAGCGGAAACACAAATCCCATGGATTTCCCTCCCTTGCCAATCTTTACCATCGATGATCCCAACGGAATCTACGGGACACAAACATTCTCTCTAAGCAATCGACGTTTGTATGTGTTCAAGAAGTCGGGAACAACGAACATCAAAGTACGAGCGGCTACGATTCAGGAGGTTCTCGATTCATTATGGAAGATGACGAACGAAAGCGGAGGATACCTGTATCCCAAGCTGACCCAATTTGGAAATAAAAATGTGCAACCCACCGGACTTCTCGGTGAATTTCGTATCTTCTGCCAGCAAAACCAAAACAATCCAGTCCACATTACCAATACCTACAACTTCCGGTGAGGCTTGATAGCTTCTTCGTGTTTATTCTTACCTCTCAATACATCTTCGTAAGTAAAAAATCTTTCCATCGGCAAGCGCGCCTGCTCGGCGTGGTCGGCATCGGGGCGGTAGTTGCCTGAGCCGTTGCTCCACCAATCCAGCCGGCCATTATTGAAATAAGCCTCGCCTGCGTATAGAACTGGTTTGCCTTGCGCCAACACGGGATGGCGATAGCGCTGGTGCATGACCACATCGCCTTCCACGGTGCGCACGAAGATGAATTTTGTATTCGGCACCAGTGCGCCGTGATCGCCTCCACGGCGCATACGGAAGTAACTCTGATCGAAAGAACCTTCCAGATGCATGAACTCGGCGGGATCTACGTTGAGAGCTGCTGCCGGATTCAGATTGGGATAAAACTTAGGCTGCCCTGAAAGCATTTTCGGTTGCATTACCGTATAAGGCTTAGGCGTGTGGCGGATGATCACCGCCGGAGCGAACACCGGTTTCAATTGCACAGGAACAATTTTAGGGCTGATGACAGGCGCACTCCTCTGCGGACGATAAACCGGCGGGGCGGAAGCTATCACCGTGTTCAGCGCAGCAGGTTTGGGCGGTAACTTCATCATGAGTGGCCGAAAAACGCATTCTACAACAGCATCATTCAACTGAAGCAGGTTTCGTTAGTCACATTCCCATTGATGACAACAGTTCAGCAATCCTGCTCACCGCAAATGTCGCTACCAGGGGCGCAATTCATGCAGACCATCATTCACCAGAAGGACAAAGCGCAGCGGCTAAAGCAGTTTCGAAAATGATGTAGGGATTGCCAAGTTGCATGCCAGTTCTTTCGCTCCGCTCATTATCTTGCAAGCATCATGCGCGCGCTTTCAACAGTTCCGTGAGAACACCTTGTAACAGCATGATGGAGCAAACATCCTCGGGTTTCCTCCACTCCGTCCTCCCTCCTACGTCGGTCGGACTCCGGTCGGAATGACAAGAGGGGTGAGTGAGTTAGGGCCGTTTGCCTGGACTTCCATTAAGTCTGTAGTAACTTCAAAAAATACTTTTTTGCCTTGCGAATCGATTCACAAGGACAACCTACAGCACAGCCTGTTCTCCTGCTGCGGGAGCCCAGCGCCTCCATTCACCTTCCCGTTGCGAACTCTTGATGACTAACTGCGAGAAGGAGTTCACCGAGGCATACAAAGCAAAAAATCTCTCCAGCACAGAGGCCAGCAGAAATGCGCCGCTGCCCACGTAAGCATTCTCGTCGAAGGTAAGAGTTACTTCCGTTCCCTGGCAGAAGCCGCGCCATGCATCGCGGCCTACACGCCTGACGACCCGGCGGCATTCCATGCCAACAATCCCATTCACCTGCTGAAAGGTCGAAGGACGATCAGAGAAGCTGTAGAGCCGCAGAATTTCCCGCAGAGGCTCCAGGCTTTCTTTACCTCCGGAAAGCGACAGATAGTTGAGCGACAGATTGGAAATCAGCGCCCACAGGGTTGTGCCCTGCAGCGGCGGATATGCCGGAGGCGTGGGTTTCATCAATGCCTGAATACGCCCCACGGGCGCAGATTCTTCAATCTGCAGCATCGCGCCTGCCGGAAGCTCCAGCGCCAGTTCGCGGTTGGTACAGAGGGCATGCGCAAATATAGTCTGGTTGGGAGGCAGGTCCGGACGGAAATCCAGATCAAGAAATGAGAGAAAGACATCCGTGCCCGGCAGGTCTTCGCGTCCGGTGGGCATCCGGCGCGAATGCCAGAACACCTGGGGATCTCTGCCATCCATCTGGTGCTGGAAGGAATAGAAGGGCTGAAGCACCGCTGTCTCTTCCGCCGGATTCGAAGAAGCCGAGACGGAGCGGATGGAATGAATTTCGGTAGTGCGTTCGCGGCGGATATCCGGCACCAGCCGGTATTCGTGCTCGCGGTAATCGAGGCGAATCGGCTCGGTGGTTTTCTGAAATAGATTAATGATGGGCGTGCAGCCCAGCATGAATGTATTTTTGTCTATGACCAGGCCGCGCTGCGGTAGCTTGTCCATCAGGAAGACGATATCCAGTTCCTTTGTGCCCTGGTGGCGCTCCAGGTTCGCGAGATCGAAGAAGAAGAACTTCTGCGGCAGCGCAAAATATTCCTGCACCAGCCTGTATCCCGGATGGGAGTGGGGTGGATACGGAATTACATCTTCATCCAGGCCAAAACCTACAGGACGGATCGAATCCGGCGGCAGAAAGACCGGCCCGCTATCGCCCATGACAGCCACGCCGCGCACATTGCAAAAGAGCATCTCGTAAAGCGTGCTGACCAGAGTCGAGCTGCCGTGCAGATAAAAGCGAAGCTGCTTGATGGGAAGCTCGGCCAGCTTCGCGCCGGGCGCAGTGACACGCAGGCGCAGCACAGTGGCAACATCAGTGGCGTGATCGAGAAAATCGAATTGCGCTTTGGATTCGAAGCCTGCTGAAACGACCTCCAGCGGCCAGAGAGTGAGCGGGTAGCAGGTGCGGAAACGGCAGTTGAGTCCTTCCTCGGTCTGGGAGAACAGCTTGGTATGGCGGGGGATTTCGAATCCGGTGCTGAGCTTGCCCTGTTTGCTGTCGGCGGCAAAATGCGCGATCGACATGGAAGGAATTGGATTGACCAGATGCGGATACATTACGCCCAGCAGTGCCGAGGTGATCTCCGGAAATTCACCATCAAGGCGGCGCTGGATGCGCGCAGTCAGAAAAGCAAATGATTCCAGCAGGCGCTCAATCTGCGGATCGGCACAATCATTGGGAGAAAGTTCCAAGCGGCCAGCCAGCTTGGGATAGCGCTCGGCAAACACTGATCCCATGCGGCGCAGATAAGTGAGTTCGCCGTGGTAGTAACGCAGGAAATCTTCTTGGTCGGTGAGCATCGGTATTTAGTACTTAGTATTTAGCTTCTAGCTTCTAGCTATTAGCTATTAGCTATTAGCTATTAGCTATTAGCTATTAGCTATTAGCTATTAGATTTTGGCTTTTGGTCCTTGGCTTTTAGTCCTTCGCGTTATTCGTAAGACAAAATAAATTCTGTAACTCGGCTGCAAATTACAAATCAAAAATTACCAATTACAAATTCAATTTACTCGTTTACCAATTTACTCTTTGCCCAATTGCGCGGGTCTACCCAGTCCTGTCAGGCAGAATGACCTCTCCCGTTTTCAAAGCTAATACCAGAGGAAACGAGACTGGCTCGTTCACGTTTCCCACCACCAGCATGCCTTCGATAGAGCCGACGACGGCGCTTGGGCTCATGCGCGAACGCTCCACTATTACCCGAACATGGCGCAGGCGTGGCTCGTAAACGGCAATCGTTCTCTCGAGTATTCGCGCAAGCTGCCGTGTGTCAGTATCACTGCCGGCAGCCATGTGCGAGAAATCGGGAATGCCGTAATCGAGAATCGTGCGATCGGCTTCATTCACCATACCCCCAAGACGAGGACAGCGTGTATTCAGCAGACGCATGAGTTCGCGGCCAACCGAGGCGCGCAAGGCCGCCACACCATAGATGCGGAAGGGCTGCGCTTCGCCCGGCGTGGGTGGATCTTCATCCACCAGCCGTTCAAAGAGCAGCGCCTTCGCACCTTGAATGGGTTTCGGCTCGCGCACTTATTCAGCCTTGTTGGTTTCCAGGCTCCATTTGGCGGAGTTGGTGCCGGAATCGGAAACAGCGCTGGCCTGCTGCTTGTAGTCCCATTGGATTTTGGTGTAGTTGAAAGTCACGGTCTCTTGTGGCTTTCCACCGCCGCCGCCGCCCACCGAAACGGAAGAAACGAGCGCATTGGTCATGGTATAGGTGAGGATAGCGTTGACCGCGCCGTTCTCATTTTGTCCCACGACGATCTTGACGGTCGTCAACGGTTTGGCCTGGTTGCAGTAATCAATCAGGTTGGCGGTGGCCAGGTCTACATACTTGGTTATGGTGAAGTCCTGGTGATTGGGCTTGCCAGAGGTGCGCTTCTGGTTGCTCTGATCACCGGTAATCTGCTGCGCGACTCCATGGCTGAAAGAGAGGAGTTCAATCTTATCTTTGTAACCGTTAAGAGTTGACTCGCCTTTCACTGTATCGCCGCAGTCGAGAATAAGTACATCCATTGTCAAATCTCCTTTCGCACCGCTGGGGTGCCGATTTCTGATTTCGTTATGGCTTAAGCGTCAGCCTATTTCGCCGGTGGCGGAAGTTCCGCAACCAGGCGGATGGAAACCGTGAGTTCGTCCAACTGGAAGTGGGGCTTCAGGAAGACGACAGCGCGGTAGCAGCCGGGCTTGCCGGGGATATCGAAGACATCCACACGGGCTTCACGCAGCGGGAAGCTGGCCTTAACGGACTGCGGAGCGTCATCGTTCAGCAGGACGTAATCTGCAATCCAGGTGTTGAGGTATTTCTGAACATTGTCTCTGGTCATGAAGCTGCCGATCTTGTCGCGCATGATTACCTTGATGTAATGCGCGAAACGCGAAGCGGCCAGCATGTAAGGCAGCATGCCGGAGATGCGCGAATTGGCGTTGGCTTCATTGGTGTTGTACATCTTGGGCTTATTGGTGCTCTGCCCGCCAAAGAATGCCGCCTGGTCGGTGCCTTTGCGGTGCAGGATAGAGATGAACCCGAGATTGTTCAGCTCGTTCTCGCGCCGGTCGGTGAGGGCGATCTCCGTTGGGCACTTCAGGGCGATATCGCCTTCGTCAGTCTTGAAGGTGTGAGCCGGCAGTCCTTCCACCAGGCCTCCGCCTTCAACACCACGAATTGCAGCGCACCACTTGTAAAGCGCAAAAGCGTTATTGACGCGCTGCGCCATTGCGTAAGCCGAGTTGCCCCACAGATACTTGCGGTGATCTTTGCCGTCCACGTCTTCCTTGAAGTTAAAGCCTTCCACCGGCACGGTGTCCGGGCCATAAGGCAGGCGCAGAAGCACATGAGGCAGGGTGAGCACGACATAGCGTGAATCTTCCGACTCACGGAATGAGCGCCACTTCACCAGCTCTGTGGATTCAAAGCCCTTGGCCAGGTCCCTGGGAATACCCAGTTCGGTGAAGCTATCCATATCGAACAGTTTCGGGCTGGCAGCGGCGACGAAAGGCGCATGAGCGGCGGCGGCTACATTGGAAACCTTTTCCAGCAGGGCGATGTCCTGGGGATGACGGCCGAACTCATAGTCGCCAACAAGAATCGTGAACGGGTTTCCGCCAAAGGTGCCGTATTCCTCTTCATAGACTTTCTTGAAGAGCGCGCTCTGGTCGAATTCCGTAGCCTTTTCCATGTCACTGAGCAGTTCTTCTTTAGTCACGTTCATGAGGCGCAGCTTGAGCATGGTGCCGGTTTCGGTGTTCATCACCAGATAATGCAGACCCCGCCACGAAGCTTCCATCTTCTGGAATTCAGGCGAGTGCATGATCTCATTGAGCTGGCCGGTGATGGCCTCATCGATCTGGGCGATGCGGGCCTTGATTCCGGCAACAACGGAATCTTTTCCCACGGTCATTCCCTGGTCGAGCACCTGGGTGGCATATTCCGACAGCAGCGCGAGGGCAAACTGGCGCTGCGAGTCATCGCGAATGATCTTGCCTTGCTGCAGGAAGCGGTCAATCACCGGCAACGGGGCTGTAGCTGTACCGGCTGCTTGTGGAGTGTTATCAGGCATGTTTTTCTCCTCCGTCATTGGCAGCCTTGAGCTGCTTCATCTCGTCGGCGTTCCCAACCACGCTCTGTAGCATCAGGTCGAGAGTGTCATTGCCGTCCAGCTTGGCCAGCAGGTCATTCAGCCGCTGGCGCGCCTCGAACAATTTGCGCAACGGCTCCACTTGGGGCACGATGCCGCCGAACACTTCTTTTGTGGGGTCCTGCCATGATTGGACCTTGCGGCTGGTATCCAGCGGCAGGAAATCGTCTATGTGCTGAAATCTCAGCTCCACGCTGGTCTTTCCACCATCTTTTGACAGCTTGTTGTCCACCGAGCAGGTGATGCGTGGCGCAATGGATTTCAGGATTTCATTGAAGTTGTCCCGGTCAATCTCAACGAACTTGCGGTCTTTCAGTTTCGGTAAGGCTTGCTCAGGTTTTCCAGAAAGATCAGCGAGGATGCCCATTACCAAAGGAAGTTCTTTCTTCTGGATGGCCCCGCCGATCTCAACGTCATAGGTGATCTGTACCCGGGGTGGCCGGATGCGATCTAATTTATGTTGAGTGCTTTCAGGCATTATCTCTTCTCTCCTTTTATTTTTCTTCTATTTATTTTCTTGCTGCACTGGCTTTTGCAACTGTTTCAATCTTCAAAAGTCTTTCCAGGTCTTTGAGGGCTGCATCACTGGCTACAAGCTCGGGTAAGAGCTGCTCCAGCGTCATTCCTCCCCATGAAATAGCGCGCCGGATCAGGTAAGGCGCAGGACTATGAGGCTCGGTGCGGATCAGGTAATCAGCCACTTCCGCCAGCCGCCGGTAGGCTTCTGCGCGGCTGCGGATGGGCGGCAGCAGCGGCGTGGCCACCGCATCATGAGTCATGATGGGTTCCAGCGCATACTCCTGGGCAACGTTTTCTTCAGCCATTTCCTGTTGCTCCTCCCTGGTTCCTTCAAGGTTTGGTATGAGCGAAAGAATGGATTCGAGCACGCCACGGAACTGCCCCAGGCTGCAACTATCCTTGCCGAAAGCTTTGTCGAAGATGGCTTCCAGCTCTTTGCAGGAGGTGTAGGCGTCGCTCACGTCTTCAACCACTCCATCAAAAAAATCAATGGGAGTGAGATAGGCGCTCTGCTGCACCATTTCAACGGTCACGCTCTTGTCGTTCTTCTTGAGATCAGCCGGCTTTACCTGCTCCTTGTGAAATGCGGTTTCCCAATCTGCCAGGTTGTAAGGCAGGCAGGCATCAGGATTTGCCGGACTGGTAATGGGAATGAATTTCAGTTGCGTGACCAGCTTCTCATTGATCCAATGAATTGGCGCGAGCCGGTATTCAGGGTCCTGGAGAGATGGATACATGGAATCCCAGAAGGTGCGGCAAAGCTCAACCAGGACGTGGCATCCGGCACGCACGCCGGGAAAGCCGCGCAGATGAATCCACGATTCCAGCAACCAGGCAGCGATCTGAAGGTCCTTCGAACGCTTCTGCAGAGCATCAAGACAGATCTGGTTGACCAGATTCCAATCGGCCCGCTTGAGATCTCTTTTCCATACACCCTGCTCCAAAACAGGATCATCCTCGCGCCGCGCCTCCATGATGCGATCATAGGTGCCTTCATAGCGCAGCAGCTCGCCTGAAGGAGATTTGGCGGAGATGGGCGCCAGCAGGGTTGAGACGTTGAAGTTGAAGCGACTGCTCGCGCTCATGGCTGGTCGCCTCCTGAGTCCACATTCGCAGTCTCGGTTTTCGGCTCCAGAGATGGCGCTTCAGTTGGGAAAGTGCGCACACGCAGGTTGTCCGGCTTGCCCGGTGGCCGCAATTTCAGGCGCACAAATACTTTGGCTTGTATGGCCGCTGCACTGGTTTCGGCTGGCGCGGGATCGGAACTCTTGCTGTTATTCACGCTGAACACCAGCGTCTGTGGATCAGGATCGGTCATGCGGTCGAAATCATTGGGAAGAGGCTGGTGCAGGGCCAGCATAGTGAACAGCGCCCAGGCGTCGCGATATTCAAACACCACGGTGGTGCTGCCGGGTTTGCCATCTGCTGTACCGGGCGATGAAAGCGGTTGTTGCGGTGAATCTTTGGCCCAGCGCAGCGTCAGCTTCACTGGCTGGCCGTAATTCCAGCGGCCGGTGCGTTGCGGATCACGGTAATGGAAAGTGTCAGAGCCGACCTGCAGCGTCCAGTCGATGATCTGATTGCCGTTGATCTCCCGGCCCTGATTCACACGGAATGCGGGAATAAAATCGAACACCGGGACAGGATCAACTTCAGCAGCGGTCATCGGATTGAATAAAGGACGCAACGCCTCAAGCTGGCCCACAAACGTGGTGACTCGGGAATAGGAGTTGCCAAAGATGCCGCTCTGTAATCCCGCATGGATCGACTTTCCTGATGTATCAAGAAGCCGGAAAAGTTCGATCACGTCCTGAGGATCGGCTTCACTCGGCATCTGCTCCTGCGGCGGAGCTGAGAAGGGGAATTTACCAGCGAGGTGCTGGTTGAAGAACCTGGCCATGTTGCTATAGGCACGCACCGCGTTCTGCTCGGAGAGGACGCGGCACCGGTTCACCAGCGAACGCCGCAGGCTTTCATGCGCCTGCACAAAGTAATCATCGCTTGCCCGCGCGGCTACGGTAAGAAATGTTGCCTGGCAATTCTCCGGCGATGTTTTGTCAATATCCGCGCCGATGAAGTCTTCCAGAGCTGCCAGTGAGGTACCGGGAATTTTCGCCGTATATTTTTGCAGGTCCGCAACAATGCGCTGCCACTTGAGCAACGTGCGGCCCGGCTCTTTGCCGCCAGCAGGTATGCGTCCTTCAAGGAACTTCACCAGTGGCGCGGCCTTGGCCGCATACTGCTGCACCTCTTGCCGCTGGAAGGCCAGATATTGCACCATCTCCTCAGGCCCATGGACATCAAACCCTCCGTTGCTGGGAGTGTTCTCGCCCGTCCAGCGTTCAAAGTTATTGACGTTGACAGAATAAGGAGATTGAGCTTCAAATTTCCGGTCAACTTTTATGAGCAGATTTCCCGCCTGGGCCGTCGTGACCTGCAAGAGCTCCTGGTGAGCCTGAGTGAGACCCAAAGTATCCAGATCGGTGAGCAGGGTAGATAAAAGTTCTGAAGCGTCCTGGAAGTTCTGCACTTCGGCATTCATGCGTTCTTCGGCATCCGATGAAGAAGAAACTGTGGTAAAGCTCTGGCCGCGGGCAATCAGGTCCGCCATGTTGGCTTCGAGATAGCTGGCCGAAAGCTCAGAGAAGGTGCTGCGCAGGCCGGGTGATAGATCGTTGAGTTCCTGCTGCTCAAAGCGGGTGAAGGAATCCTGGAGCGCGACGGCCTCCTGCAGCGGGTCTTTGTTCCAGAACAGGCGTTCATCCGGACGCAGCTTGGTGATGATGCCCTGGGTTCCCTCGCGTTTCACAAACGGCAGGTCAAGAAACTTGCCCAGCATCGCTCCAAGGGTCACGGCCTCGGGAGAAACCCTCACAAGATTGTTATCAAGAGTGAGCAACGGCCCGGTGAGACTGGTTCGCTCATCACGCAGCTTTTCCTGCATCATGGCGAAGTTTTTGTGGGACATGGAGTCAACGAAATCTTCGAGCGGCGCTTTGGGGGTAAGGTAGTGAGAGCGTTCAATAGCGGCCTTGGTAACGTCATTGATCGGGCCGAACAGAGCAAGTTTTTCGTTCGCCAGCCACAGCAGGTCAGGACTGGTGAGAGTGCTCTGCGCCTGCTCGAGCGTATTCTTCAGGTCGGCAAGCTGTCCGTAATTTTGCAGTTCCTGGTGATCGAGCGCGTCAATCTTGGTTCTGATTCCATCAAGATAAGTAACGACGGTGCTGTTGGCCATCCACTCCACAAAGAACCGCTCGATCTCGCGATGCATCTTTGCCGATGCCAGGCTGCAGTCCTCGGGAGTGTATTCGATCCTGTCACCCGAAGCCTGGCGCAATGCCTCCTGAAAATAAACATTGCCCTCGTAATCAAAATTGGGCGGTAGCTGGTGATTGTGCAGATAGCTTTCGAGCGCGGCCAGAGTTGTAACGCTCCCTTTTCCGTGGGTGGCCAGTTCGTTGTAGTTATCAATGTTCTCTTCCAGGAGCAACAGCCTGGAGGTCAGTTCCTTCAAGCGGCTATAGCCTGAAGTGCGATCCACGGAAGTGATGGGCAGCGGTGCAGACTTCACATCATCATCGCTGATGCTGCCTTTGATGATCTCCTTAAGAAGATGTTCTTTTTTACTTACCAGCTCCTGCCTGAAGGTGACATAGACCAATTGTTCAAAGGCACGGACCATGGCGCTCTTAAGATGCTCATCGAGGGAGCTAGTCAAGGAAGTTGGAAAGAAGACGGAACGGAAATTGCGCCCCGTGAGTGTCTCCATCGCATGAATCAGGCCGAAGGCCGTATCTTCTTCCTTGTGAGAGTCGATATCCGGAGCTGCCGTGCCAGATGCGCGCACTCCGCTCAGAAGGTGGTCCAGCGTGGGAACGATGACCCGCTGGGTTGCGCTAAGCTGGCGGTATTTGAGCCACATGCCAAGACTCAAGACAATCACCGCGATAAGACATGCAATCTGCAACCCTACGACCGTACGATTCCTGGAAAGAAATGTCTTCGCCGCCGGATGGGCAATGCCCCGCTCTGGAAAAACTTTGGACTCGAACAAGTCGGCAGCAAACACTGGCTTGTGATGTCTGTGCTCAACGGCAAACGAAGAGACCTGGGCAAATTCTTCTGTGTCCATCGGCTCTGCGGTGATGAGGCTGGTGGAAGTGTCGGGCGGCAGCAGAGTGTAAGAGGCTCCAGCGCCTGCAGCAGCAGAGGCAGCCAGGGCGCGGACCGGCTGGGCTACCTCAAGGTCGTCCGAAATGTCTCCTGTGAAGTAGAAGCCCCGGAATTGAAGCGACTCGCGATAAGCCGATTTCTTGAAAATCTGATTGAGATAGATTTTGAGCGGCCGCTGAACCAGCCTCAGTTGTGAAGAAAACAAAAAGAGGCTATCAAGATCGGCGATGTCGCTTCGTTCCGTAAGAATTTCGGCTTCCAGACGGTTGAGGCTGTAGGAGAGTTCATCGAAACCCTGATCCACCCATGATGGATCAAACGCAGCTTCGAGATTGTAAGGGTTTGACCATCCAAACATCTCATTCCGGTATTGTGTAGGCAGTTGCCGCGCCATGGCTTTAAAGCCAGGAACGAGATCGCATTTAGTGATCACCACATAAACCGGGAAACACAATCCAGTCCATTTCTGGATCTGCCACAGCTTGTCAAAGATGTGCGCCCCGCGTTGCCCCACGAGCGCCAGCGGGGTTGCCGTTTCGCCGAACAGTTCCGTGGCCGGAATGGTCAGCACCACTCCATCCATCGGCCTTTGCGGACGATAGCGCACCAGGTTGCGCAGCAGGCTTTTCCATTTCCGCTCGTCTGAAGCAGTTTCATCCGAATTCAGGAAGAACTCGCCGGGAACATCGAGAAGCACTCCGGCATCAAAGAATCTCCACTTCAGGCCATGCGAGGCGCCAAAATCAGCAGCACCTTCGCGCAACGACATACTGATTCCGGAGTTTTCCAGAAGGCTCGACTTGCCTGAGTCGGCCGTGCCCAGCACCAGGAACCACGGGCTGCGGTAGCGCGTGCCACGGCCTATGGAGTTCTTTTTCAGGAAGCTCAGCACCGAAGAAACGGAATGCCGGGTCTCCCGTTCCGGCAATTTTTCTGCGAGCGCGGGCTGGGGCTGCGCGGAAGATTCGTCGGCCTGCGCGGCGTGGGACTCTTGAGCCTGTGCGTCCTCCTGCTTCTTCTTGGAACGCCATAGCACCACCAGCGTAAGCACCGTGATCAGAACGATGCCCAGCACAATTACCAGCAGAAGCATTTCGGGGGAAAGATGGAGGATCGACATCTATTTTTGTCCTCCACTGCATGACTCCGGATGAATATCGCAAAGCCGCTGCTGTACCGGAGCGGTCACATGCATGTAAAGTGCATGGCTCACCGCAAACCATACGAGCATGATGGCGGCCAGCACCAGCCACCAGGTACGTGGATGAGGCAGTTTTCCAGCCTTGCCTTCCGCAAGAGTGTGCGCGTAAGTCTGGCGGAAGAGATGGCGGTTCCCCTGAAGAAGCTCAGGGTTCATGCGGAAGATCATGGCGAAGAGCTGGCGCTTGTAATGATCGATCTGGTTCTGGGGATCATTCCCGCGATACTTACCCTGAAAACCCAGAGACAAGGCAAAGAAGTAAACAGCAGCCAGATCGACATACACGGGATCACGCTGCAACAGCAGCAGATCGAGCTTCCGGAAGAAGACTTCCCCGGCAGCGGTCGAACGGAACAGCCGGTTTTCCAGCAAAGGCCAGGTCTGTTTTCCGCGCCAGTTTTCATTCAGGAAGAACTCATCGGCGAGCGCGGCCATTACGTATTGCGCTTCACGATAGACTTCGAATCCGAAAGCGCCGCCGCTGCGTGATGCTCTCTCAGCCTGCGCTTCAAGCAGGCTCAACAGCTTCTGCCAGATATCTTCGGTCTGGACTATGGGGTCGCGCGCTTCTCCCTGGATCAACTGTGAGAGTGAGCTGACCGGATTGATGGCCAGTGATTTCAGGCGTGCAAGTTCCTGGTAGAACTCCCGGAACTGAGTGAGCAGCAGCGAATTTTGGTACCCAGGATATGCCATGCGTGCAGACACAACGGCGCGAGGCCGCCAGTTGGATGCCCTTGTTTCGTAGGAGTGTGCTGGTAAATTTCAGTTGCGAGAGGTTAATGTTTCAAGGCGTCTGAGGCCCTAAAAAAAGTCGCAATTGAAGCGGCAGCATACTTAAGACTCCACCAAATTTTGCCCCGTCACGAACACTGAATCACGCCGCTTACTTCGCGGCAGTTGACTCGGCCATAGTGTTCTTGACGTACAGAATGATTTCTGCCGGATGAAGGCCGGCGGCTTCACTATCGTTCACCACCTGTAAAGCTTCATCTGGCTTGATGAATTGTGGATCGTAATCAAGCGAAAACAGAATCACTCCGCGCGCAGGCACCAGCGTTTCATAACTTTGAATCAACTGGCGGCTTGCGCCCAGAACGCGCTTGTCACGCATGGAACGCATGAGGCTTTCTGAGCCAATGCGGCATTGCTCTCCCCATGCAACTACGTCTTTTTCTGACATGCCGCTCTGCCCGCGCATGGCGAGGAAGAGGCGGCGGTCCTTCCACTCACTGTCAAATACCAGTGAGAACGTTTTCTTAACCAACTGGAACGGAATCGCCACGTAGCTTTCCGGAATACCTTCTTCCATCATGGCGAACGCAAATTCCTGAAGCTGGTTAAAACTGGCATACAGATCATTGTGGTTATAGGTGGCGAAGACCGGCGGGACCATGCTGTAGCCCAGTCCGGCCAGGTTACCGGCCAGCGTACAGAACGCCTTGTACAACTCAAAGGGGTGCGCCACCCCGATATTCATCACGGCTTCGAACTGCGGAAGTCCGGTCACAAGATTCTGAATGCGATTCTTGGTTTCCATGAGCAGCGGAATCCTGCTCGCCGAGGCAGGCGAGCGCGCCTGCTCCGAAAGAAATAATGCTCTTTCGCGGATCTTGGCCGCAGTAAAAGAGCACATCTCCCAGATCTGGGAACCGACCGGAACGAGGGTTGCCGGTGGGATGAAATCCGCGAGGCCAAAGGCTTCGTTTCTGTACTGAACCTTGGCCAACGGGAAGCTCACCAGCTTGGCTGGGGGAATCTCTCCGGCAAAGAGGCGCAGTTGCGGTTTGAGCCGCGGGATGCTGACCTCGCCTTCGCCGGTGCTCTCATCCACCACCGGATCACCTTCAATCGAGTGATACCGTGCCAGATCGCCTTTGGTAGCCATCAGGCTGCGCGCCGGCACAGCCAGATGAATGGCCACCGGCTGGTGCTGCACGTTCTGCAGCATGAGCTGAAGGTCAGATCCCTGTCCTGCCTGGTGGGAGACAACCAACCCGTCCGGCATCACGGCTTCCAGCTTGATCACCCGGAAAATCCCGGTGGTCAGCAGCTTCTGGTCGACTTCCAGATGGCGAATGCCCCAGAAAAAAGGAGCAATGGTATGGAGATGGTAATGAACAAGACTTTCGCTGCGCTGCGATAACTGCTGGAGATGCTGGGGCGCCAGCATCATGCCTTCGTGCCACTGAATCGCTTCCGGTATTTGCTTGCTGTCCAAGGTGCCTGCCACAGTTCGGAATCTACTTGCTGTCTATTGTGAAATCTTCGTCGTCCAGGAAAATTGCCACCTTCCCGCTGGTCGGAAGTGGCGCGCTGTGCGGCCCTGCGGAAGCATAGTTGGCAAATATCATTGCCCCTTCTGTATTCACAGGAACCACGAAACTGATGGGAGCCACACTCTGCCCGGGAATCCATTCCCAGGATTTAACGTCCATCCCTTTTGGAAACTGCCGCTGCAGTTGCGCCTTTTTGGCGAACCAGTCGCTGGCAGAGAGTCCCTGGGCTGCCTTCAAAAACGCTTTGTCTTTGATCAGCAACACATCTACCGCAACCGGACTGTTCTGATTGGCCGTTGACGAGAGAGCAACCTGCAAAAACAACTTGCCGCTGGAGACGCGGGCTGTTCTTGCCGCTTTCTTCGCCACATTCTTGGGAATGCCACAGCCAATCAGCACACCTGACACTGCCATCGCGCAGCACAATGCCAAAACGTACCGAGTCATAAGGGAAACGAGACGGGTAACGTATATCAGTCTCAACTGCATGTCAATCGATTGCCCGGAATTTAACCGCATCTTTACTCCGGACAAATTCCTGTTTATTCACTTTTTGCTTTGTTGAACTTTCAGGATCGGGGTCGCTATCTGAGAATGAAGCCTCACGCTCTCCTTGCGCAAGCAAAATTCCTACCTACGAAAGAAAGAACTGAGATATCAGGCGTTTGCCCGAACCAATCTAGCTATTCACAACGTAAGGCGTAAACCCTTATAGTTAGAGACCATTAAGAATTGTTAAAGTTCTTTAATGTCACAGCGTCATGGCACCACAGCATCTCATTTTTCTTTTTGTAATCATGGTGATGGCGGTTTCTATATTCACCGGACTGACGGTGCTGGTTCGAAGTGCGTTTAAAACCGCCCAATTGCGGCATGAGCCCGCGAAAATTTCCACGGTTGACGGATTCATACGGTGGAATGAGGCGGATGCTGTAACCCTCTTTGGGCAAAAGACCTTAAGCCACATCAACCGGATCGTTTCTGGAAAAATTTTCTCTCGTCGAGCCATGGATGAAGTTCTGCCGCTGATTGATCCGGTGGATGGAACAGCTTTTGAGGAAGGTGAGCCAATCATCCGCTGCGCCTGCGGCACTAATTACCACCAGCACTCATGGCAATGGCTCAGCGAGAAGATGAACGCCAAATGTGTGAACTGCAAGCGCCCTACGGCATCACAGGAAGCACTGGCCTGATCCCTCTGGTTACCCCTTCTTCCTGTTGAGTGCCTGCGCTGGACTGTAGGGACACTATGCAGTACAGTTTCTTCAATCTCTTATGCTCTTATGACCATGCGCAAAATTGGAGTTGGGCTGGTGGTGGCGGCCTATCTGCTGTTGCTCTATACTTCGCTCTCTGCTCCATTCTATGCTCGCGCCCATCCGCATCTCGATCCGGTCATGCTTGCTCAATATGCCGCTCCGTGGCCGGTGGCGCTGGGAAGCGCGTTGGTTCTTGCGGGGATTTTGCTGGCGGTTGTGCCGCTTCGCCGTGGTGAACACTGGGCGCTATGGACACAACTGGCAATGCTGGCCATTCTCTTCATTACACGGATCACGACCGATCCGCGCTGCCTGGTTGTTCTCGATCCGCACCAGCACGGCTGCCATACTTTCATGATCGCGGTGTTGCTTGGGGTGATAGGGCTGGTCATGGCACGGCGGTAAGGAATGACGAAACGGTACTATCACTGTTTCCTGTAATACAAATAGACTTGATCTCCGCCCACTCGCTGTCCTTCACTCCCTGCAAATACCCCCGATTGTCCGCTCACCGGATCGATGACAATGGCAATTTGCCACGGCAACGAGAAATGAAGTTTCTGGGTGCGCAGGTCGGTGGCCGAGAGGAAAACTCCCATGCCGGGATGCGTATGGTACCAGCCAAGAATTGTAGAATTGTCATCGAGCCGATTCCAGATTGCCTGCCACGAAGTCTCGTGAAAGGCAAAATGGGCCGAGTCGCTGACGGTATCCACAGGCAGCGCCGCAGTGATATTTACGTAGAGTTGACCGCCATCGACGTATGCATGGCCGCAGAGAATGCCTGCCTGTTCACGCAGAATGTCATTGGCTGCATGTTTCTCCATGCTTTTCAGGCAGCTCTCTTCCAGAAAAACCAGCAAAGGCCAATCGGCCTGCCAAATCGGCGAGGATGGAGAATTCAGTTCAATGGATGCCAGGAACTCCGGCAGCTTGAGACAATGGGGCTGGCAGATATTAGGACTTTCATGCCACAAGATTTCTTCTGCCGTTGCCGGTAGATTATGCGCTTTCATACCAGCCCTGAATGGGTTGCAGTGATCGAGCGGCTTCAGTGGAACTTAAATGCGCCAGAGGAAACAGATGCTGGTTGCGGCTGGCCCACACTGCCGCTTCCTGGTTAGCTACGCTCTTCCAGTTGATGTGGTTGGGATCAAATACGGCAATCGAGTAGAGGCGAATCACCAGGTTATCCAGCGTTTCGGTGACGTTCCAGGGGCCAAGACAGACGACGTTGTTCTGGGGCCAGACATGCGGATGGAAGATTGGGGTCAGAAAGGTGACCAGCGGAGGCATGGCTGGATACTCGGCGCCCAGTTCGATTTTCAGGTGCTGCTGTTTGCAGAAAATCACCTCTTTGCCTTTTACCTCGGCAATGCTCCGGCCCTTGAGCACCATCAGGTACGTTTCGGGAGGGGTTCCACGTGTGGTTTCAATAGCCAGTTTTGGCTGGAAACCAGAAATCAGATTGCGCAGCCGCGCATAATCCGACTGAAGCCGCCGCTCCCGTACCGTATTCATCGGCAACCGCCTTCCACCAGGGGAAATATCTGCAATTCCATTCCCGTAACCACACCCGAAGTAGAAAGAGAATCGTTCTCACTCAGCCGCGCATTCCTCTGTACGTGGCGCACGGCAAAGATTTCAGCTGAATCAAGCTGCCATCGCTTGCGGCATTGATCCAGCAAAGCGCCAACCGTGAGTGAGTCCGGAAGCGTGACCTCGGCACAGCGGCTCCGGTCATAAGTTGTAAGGGTGATGGTAATCACACTCATGGTTCCCTCTTATCTTTTTGCTATCTTGCTATCTTTGCTTCCTTTGCGTCCTTCGCGGTTAAAAGCTCCACATAGCATGTACGTGATACGGTCTTTAATCGCAGAATGCTGCGTGCCGGAATTCCCAATTGCTCCAGCGAACAGTTTGCCAGCCGGTCTGATTGGCTGATCTCGTGCGTCAATTGCGGAACTCGCTGCGCCTTACACTGGGGACACTCGATTTGTGATGCTGAAGTAGTGGATAACCGTCCGACGGTGAACTGCGGGCCGCAATTCGAGCACAACCAACCCTCCAGAACGTCAAAATCCATTTGCAGGGAAGTTGCACCGGGAATCCTGCCCAGCAATTCCGCGCCAGTGATTTCCGCAGGCGTGGCATCGATGAAGAAGGAAGGCGAGTAATCTTCATGGGCCAGGCAGTCTTCACGAGCATCCATGGTGCAGGTGGAAAGCGAATAAGGAGAGAGCGAAACCATTACCATCTCTCCGGATTGCAGACGGCTTCTGCCGTGCAGGCAGGCCAGCGCCTCATTCACCTGCAATGCGGCAGTCATGGAAGCAATCACCGTAGTCGCAGGAATGGTGGCAGCAGGAAGCCTGCGCGACATCAACATGCAGGAGCGGCGTTCGTGAATCTGCCGCCACATCTGTTGAGTCATGCCGCATTCGTAGCATGCGCCCTGACCGGGAACATAGAGCGAGATTTCGCCGACTGACGCATTGATTCCTGCATTAATCCACGGCTTCCCTGCTTTCTGGCAGGCGCGATTCAAGGCCCAGCGCGCATAGATGCTGTCCACACAGCCCAGCACCAGATCACATTCGCGAATCCCGCCCAGGCCAAGATCGGTTTCAAGATCACCGTCAATGGCTCGAACGCGAATCTCCGGGCTCAGCCGTTCCAATGCCCGTGCTGCTGTGGTTGCCTTGGGCCGGCCAATATCGCATTCATTGAAGAGCACACTGCGGGAAAGATTGGAGATCTCGACGCGGTCGAAATCCACGATCAGAAGATTGCCGATCCCCAGCAAAGCCAGATTCTTCAAGACCTCGTTGCCCAGAGCCCCGGCCCCGGCAACGAGAATCGTGGCTTTCGCAAGCCGCTCCTGATCCCAACCGGCAATCAATCTCTGCCGTGAATAGCGGTCTTCCAGCGACTTGAAGCTAAGGTCTGCGATAGATGCCGTTGGCGTGATCGTAGGCGCTCCTTTTCTGCGGGTCGCTGAGTACTGAATATGCGTGATTCAGCTCGCGGGAAATCTCTTCGGCGAGGTGGCGGCGGTGCTCGGGATTTTTGTCGGGATGGTGCTTCTCGATCAATGCCCGGTAAGCCGCCTTAATCACCTCCGGACTGGCCGCAGGTGACACTTCGAGGATGGCGTAGAGGTCAGGCTGCGGCTGGCGTTCAGTCCACTGAACGTTTTGGGCCTGTGATGAAGTTTTCCGGGAACCGAGGTTCCGCCATTTAATTTCCTGCATGAACGAGCAAGTGACGGAGCAGGCAAGGCTTTCTGCCCAGCAACACGCAAAAGCGGCGCGTTGCCGGGGCCCATGAAGCAAGAAGCCTTGTGATTCAGACCAGAGCGATTCCAGTATTCAGGAAAGGAAACGAGATAACAAGTTCCTTTTCGTATACGGGCTTTACAGCCAGCGTAAAGCTAATCGGAAGATATTGAAAAGAAAATGACTGGAGGTTGGTTGCGGGGTGGATTTGGACCATTTTTGATATTGAAATCCCAATTCAGACGCCGAGTGACTTGAAAGTGTCTGCTCTACACGCGATCAAGGATGGGTTTCGCGACACTTCAGGGGAGCCTCAGGAGTGGGTAATATTCAACCCGTCTCAGGGCAAGAATTTACCTACCGGTTCAGAACAGTCCATCTCCGACTTTGGGATACGACATGGAACAGCGCTGTTTATGGTACCGGCTACCCTACCTGAAGAAATGTGCTCGTGGCTTGCTGGAGAAATATTAGCTGGAAAGTATCAACAGCAGCGTTCTTGCAAAGCATTAGAGGATGTCGAAGCAGAAATCGACCAAGTGATTGAGAATTGTAAATGGACAGAGGAAAATGGCGAACTTGGCAAAGACGTTTTTGGGGTTCTTAAATGCTTCGACCCCCGATACCTGGAAAGCTTCCTAAATTCTAGGCAGCTGCTGATCTCGACAGCGCCGGGCTTCACGTGGGGAGATGCGGTATACGTCCTTGTTCAACAATGATGTATGGTCATACAAATTTCTGTAAGCAGTTCCGATAGTTGCGTTGAATGGGAGCTATCCGCTTAAGCTTCTGGCCAGTGTTGAAATGTACAGTATTAGCGGAAGCCACTCAGAGGTCGGCAAGATTCACCTCAACGGCCACGCTTCTCATGATCAATTCGAGGGACAATACCACTCGACAATTGGATTTCTGGCGAAGGACTATGCCCTGGAGACCGGCCAGAATACCGGAGCGAACACGGACGAGTACGCCAGTCGCGAGGTAAGGGTGCGGTTCGACCTTTCCTGAACTTACAGCCTGGCGGAGGGAATCAATATAGATGTCGGAAATAACGGACGATTCACGTTTTCCCACTGCCGATAGAACTCCGGGAACTTCCAAAACCCGGCCCCTCTGGTTGCGCAGGGTACGCACAAAGAGGTAATTGGGAAATAACGGAAGCTGAACTGTCACTTTCGATCCATCCTTCCACTGCCGCCGCGCCGGATAAAGCGGAAGGAAATATTCGATTTGCCGGATCCGGAGATGCTCGGTAATCCGTTTTTCATGTCGTGTCATTACGTAAATGGCAAACCATTCAGACGGAGAAGAACTTTCAGACGGAAAAAAAACAGGAGTGATAGCGGACATGACCGGCTCCATGATCACTCCTCCTCTATCAAGTATTGCGCCAGCTTACCCGTCTGCAGTTCAGCCGTATGAGCCGCGAGAGTATGATTGGCAAATTTTATGCGATAACTGCGGAAGACCATTCCGCTTTTCACAGAACGTTCGGTTTGGACGAACTCCTGCGGGTTTCCCAAGGGTGCCAGGCTGGAAGCAATATCCTGCAATGCCTGTTCGCTGAAGTAGCTATTTGCATCTTCCGTAAACAAGGAACGGTTAAGAATTCCATGCTGGAGAGAGTCAAAGATTTTGCGGGTCTGCTCCAGTTTTTGAGAAGCCTCCGGATCAGGCTCTGACTTTTGGGGAATCAGAAGAGGAATGACGGCGTCGATGATTTCAGCAGGCGCCCCGGCATCCATATTGGCGAATACTGCGATTGCAATACGCTCATCAGGAAAGATGGTATTAGCCGCGCTGAAACCGGAAACATCACCGGCGCTGTAGATGATGCGCCTTCCCGCCTTTCGAGTGATGCCATTGCCCATCGCATAGGCGGTTGCCAAACCATTGGAGAGCAATGCGGTGGCTTCAAATTGCCGGTAAGAAGAGGGCTTAAGTAGTTCGTGATTGATCACGGAGAGGTCCCACTTGCCCAGATCCTGCGCAGCCATGGCAAGTTCCTCTCCTCCAAACAGCCATCCCTGCCCTTCTTGCGGAGCCGGGCGGGGTGGTCCCAAGCCATATCGAATGTAGCCAGTGGGATCGGCAGGGCCGAGTTTCTCCTTATCGATGTCAACCACACTTTCCATGCCCAATGGCTCAAACAGCTTTTCTCGTAGAAAGCGATACAGTGGCATGCCGCTGGCTTTCTCCACGATCATACCGGCAATCACGTAGTTGGTATCGCTGATCTCCCACTTCGTCCCGGGATCAAAATCCAGTGGCCTACGGGCCGCCTGATCGAGAATCCTGCGCGGGGTAGTGGGTTGAAGAAAGTTTTGCGGCAAATAGTCGAGAGTTTGGTATTCCTGATAACCCGAAGTCATGGAAAGCACGTGGCGAATGGGGACCTCATTGGCGCGAGTAAGATCGGGAAGGAACCGGGAAACTTTGTCATCGAGCGACAGCTTGCCCTGTTCCTGCAAAAGCAGAATTGCCTCAGCCGTGAATGGCTTGCTGAGCGAACCGAGGCAGTAACGCATCTCGGACTGCGCAGGGGCTTTCGGGTCAAGGCGTGCATTGCCGTAAGCCTTGAGATAGGCGATTTGCCCTTCCTTTACAACAACTATGGAGATACTTGGCGTCCCGGTTTTGGCCAGCGTCTCAGTCGCGAGTTTATCTATCTTCTCGCGGACATCGGGTGGAAGTTGAGTCTGGGAATGAGCAGGAAAGCCAACCAGGGTGGAAAGCAGAACGATGGCAACCGAGTGGAGTATAAAAGAAAGTCTGCGCACTGGTTCTCCTTTCACGGAACAGTGGAACTAGATCGTGCCGCAATTCAATCTAGAAGAAACGGGAGAAGGCACGCAGCACTGATCCGTGAAAGGCGAGATAGTCAGGACAGACGGATGGTCTTAGAGGATGAGCGGATGTAAAGCATGGAATGAGGCAACACACACGTGGGCCTGGAGGCTGTGAGCAAGAGCAGCAGACTACAAGTAAGAACCCGGTTACACACCCGGCACGGTATTCAAGAGGTCATTTCTTCCCAGAAAAAGCAGATTTACGTCTATCCTCAGGCCGTTATCAGTGTGCCCCCATAGGCTTGACTCTGTTACGTTCGGCGACAGCCATCTCATAAAGCATTGCCATAAAATTTCCTGATTCAACAGGAGGGTCGCCCAATCCCTGAATAACACGGTCGCGGCAGCTTACCAGGAACTTCTTTATGAAATCGAGATTGAACCCAAGTCCCATCAGGTAGAAGATTGTTTCGAAGCTAAACCCGGTTTGTGGCACGTAGATTGAATTCCGTACCTCTCGCAGCATTCGATCTACGCCATCGCATGCTCTTTCCCACGTCATTGAATTGTGCTTCCAGGTATAGCCGGCGCCTTGCAGGTTGAACTCTTCCGCCCTCCGATGGATAGGAGTCGTATGGTCATAGAACCAGATTTGGGTCGCAAAAAAAGTAGGCGCGGTGTCATTCAGCAGAGAAATTGTATTGGCGAGGCTTGCTTCTCCTTCACCAGGGAATCCAACAAAGAAAAGCCCCCAAGTCATGATGTCCGCATCTTCAAGCCAGCGAATTGCCAGCCGATATTTGTCCGGCGAGGCGAACTTGTTCATTATCTGGAGAACGCTTTTGTCGCCAGACTCGATGCCCAGCAAGGCCCCGGCACAACCGCTGTCTGCGGCCAGCTTAACGGCTTCGGCATCCATATTTCCGCACCGTAGATAGGAGAGCCACCGGAATTGAAAATGGTTTCGTATCATCATCCGGCACAATTCCTTGAAACGCGGCAACGGCACGTTAAATGTGTCATCAATGAAATAGACAAACTTTACTCCCATGTCAGAGAGCGTTCTCAGGTCCTTCTCCACGCGGGCAACGTCGGCCAGACGGTGTTCACCGGCACGCACCGGATAACTGCAGAATGCGCAGGAAAACGGGCAACTGATCGCAGTACGCATCATCGTGAATGGCTTCAGTGCATTGCGTTCGAAGAGGCTCCAGTCGATCCGGTTGTCGTTGATAGGATTATCTTCCGGCTCGCGCCTGGTTCGGAATGATTTCCCGTCTGCGAACACTATCAGGTTGGGAATGGAACGAAGGTTGTCAAGGTCCCGGTTGCGTTTTAGCTCCTGGATGACCCGCGCCAGCGTAAATTCACCCTGGCTATCAATCACGTATATATCTGCTCCAACCTCCTCGAACACCAGCTCTAACGCATCCGCAAGATCTCCACGATCAAGGTGCGAAGGGTACGGTCCACCAATGATGATGACGGTATTGGGAGATCGTTCCCGAACGAAAGAGACAATCTCCTTCATTGGACTCGGCTCAAAATAGAATGTTGTCGTGATGGCCACCGCCAGAGGTTCATCCCGAAGAATCTCTTCCAGCTTCTTCCTGCCTTTTTGAAATTCTCCCACCACTGCTGGCTCGGCCCCGCTCTGGGCGAGAAAACTTGCCAGGTGCAGCCCTGCCAGACCGACCGGATCAAAAGGACTGAATGTTTCCGTATCAGGGACGGCTTGCTTCCAGACCCGGTTGAACAAATCTATGTAAGCAATGCGCTGCCCATCCAGCAGGATGGAATTAATCTGTGCATCACGGTAAGCGCCGGTGAATTCCGCCATGGATTTACGCCCGTTGATGAAATCCTGGAAATTTCCGGTATTGTGGCCAATGATTACGCAGTCAATCTTAGCCATTTTGCCTCCTCATTCTTGTTTCTCCGGTCGTCCGCAATGAAATGCCTATACTCTAGTGCCAGGAGCGCGATGATTTATGGAGCAAGGGTATGTGGACGAAGTGGACTTAATTGAACTGGGTGGACAATGTTATGGTTACGACTTTCACGCGGTCAGAGAACTAGCCAATCAGCCTGCTTCTCTCTGTCCAGAGAATACCGGGGTAGTGATTTCCTGGGCGGGGGCGACGGACATCTCCTGGACCGCAAGGAGTTCCCGGGTGGCCGGGCGCAGCACAGGAAGGCGGGTGGCAAAAACGATTCCGCCAATTATGGAGATGCCCCCAGCCAAGGCAACAGTCGCAGGCGCTCCAATGGCATGGGCGAAGCTGCCAGCCACAAGCGCGCTCAGCGGCACCATGCCCATGAACACAGTGGAATAAAGAGACATTACCCGCCCGCGCAGGTGGTCGGGAACCATGCTCTGGATGAGCGTGTTGGATGAGGCCATTTCCAGGGTCACTGAGAATCCGGCAAAAACCAGCAGCGCCATAGAGAGCCAAAAGCTCCGTGAGAGGGAGAAGAGGACAAGGGCTACGCCAAAGCAGTTGCAGGCAACCGCGATCCATCCTGGGAGGCCGCTCACGCTCTTTCTGGTGGCCAGCATGATCGCGCCGCAGAGAGCGCCCACGCCGGGAGCCCCCATCAGCAGGCCCAGCCCCCTCGCGCCGCCATGCAGTACCTGGTCAGCAAAAACCGGCATAAGTACCACACATGGAGTCGCAATAAAACTGATGAGTCCCAACAACAGCATGAGCGCTCGTACCGGGGCTGTACGGGTCACGAAGCGAAAACCCTCAATGGTGTTCCGAGAACCCTGAAGAGGAGGCCGCGATTGAGGGGCCGTCATCAGCAGCAGGCCTGCAATGACGGCCAGGAAACTTAGCCCATTCGCAAAAAAACACCAGCCCTCACCAACTTTTGCTACCAGGACTCCACCTAGTGCCGGGCCGATCATGCGGGCTCCGTTGAAGATGGAGGAGTTCAGGGCAATAGCATTAACCAAGTCTTCGCGGGAAACCATGTCCAAGGTAAAAGCCTGGTGGGTAGGAATATCAAAGGCATTAACCACCCCGACCAGAGCTACAAGCAGTATTACCGGCCATACCTGAACAACATGGGTGAGCGTGAGTCCGGCAAGAATCAAGGTGAAGATCATGGTCAAAAATTGAGTGACTATCAGGATGGAGCGGCGGTCATAACGGTCGGCCACAACACCACCGAGAGGCGCGAGCAGGAAGGTGGGAAGTTGTGAGGCAAAAGCCACTGTACCCAGCATCAAGGAAGAGCCAGTCAGCCGATAGACCAACCACGATGCTGCTACCGGCTCCATCCAGGTACCGATCAGGGAGATCATTTGACCGCAAAAGTAAAGGCGAAAATTGTGATGCCGCAGCGCGCGCAATGTTACAGGCCACTCTTTCCGTCTGGATTGAGAGTCTTCCATTTTCACGAGGATTGAATTCATAGGGCCGTAATGAAGCGATTGATTTCAGAAATCCTGTTATCGGCTGGAGCAGCTTGAGAAATGCTGCACGCCGATCTTCAATGCGCTCCGCTCCAAACCCGGGAGAGCTTCCCAACACGCGCGCACCAGCATGCGTGTCAGGAGCCAACCATGATATCCATGGCCTAATCACGTAAAGCCTGGGCGGGATTGGTGCGGCTCGCACGCCACGCCGGCCAAAAACATGCAATGACGGCGATGATGGTCAAGCCCGTGGAAGCCACAACAAAAGCCAGCGGGTCACGTGGATTGACTTGGTAAAGAAGGGTTTTGATATCTATCCAGTGAGTCAAACTTGCAGCGGCAATGGAACCGATCACCATGCCTCCTATAGACACTATCAGACCATTGGACATGACAATGCGGAACAAATGGGGGGCGTTGGCGCCAAGCGCCATTCGCAACCCAAGGTCGCGTTTGCTTTGAGAAACAGAATAGGACATGACACCATAGAGTCCGACGGCCGCCATCAACAAGGCTATTCCACCAAAAATGCTGAGAAGAGCTACTGCGATCTGCTGGGTAGCCAACGCCTCCATGCTGATGTATCTCCGCATCGTGATCACTTCCTGAAGGCCGAGGCCGGCGTCTAAAGCACGGACCTCGCGGGTCAAGTCCGGCGCGAGAGAGTCCGGAGCACGTAAAGTTCGGATCACGAGACTCATGTTGGTAACAGGATCCTGTTCAACAGGAAGATAGAGGAAATTCCTGGGGGCTTCCGAGAAAGTGTAATATTTGGTGTCTTTGGCAACGCCCGCCACCTTCATCCACTTATCCTTCACCTGGATGCGCTTGCCAACGGGGTCCACACCATGCCAATACTTGTCCACCAGCTTCTGGGTCACTATGACTACGGGATCAGTAGCGGGGGTGTCGTTGCGGGTAAATTCGCGGCCCGAAAGAATTGGAATTCCCATGGTTTTAAAGAAATCAGGACTGACCAGGTTGTATTCTGCCGTAGGACGTTCTTCAGGTCCGGGCTGATAGGTGTCAATGGCGATAGGCGCGCTAAAGAAACTCAGATAGCTGACAGGCCTGATCTTGACCCAAGCCGCCGATTCGATGCCGGGCATGGCCTTGATACGGTCAATGAGATTCTCCCTGAACTGCCGGGCGCGAGCGGGATCGTAACCCACTGAAACCAGATCGACGTATGTGGTCACCACATTGTCGGTAGAAAACCCCGGATCGGCAATGCTAAGGCGCTGCAAACTCTTAAACAGCAAAACTCCTCCCACTACCAACACAAAGCTGGCCGAAACCTGGCCGGCGACCATCAGCGAACGCACCCAGTTTCTTCCGCGCGTTCCTGTAGATGTTGCAGATTCGCTTTTCAAAGCGCCGGCAATATCTATGTTGCTGGTTTGGAAAGCGGGAACCAGTCCGAACATCAAAGTGGCGATGAGACAAACGCCGATGTTGAATGCAATTACGCGCCAATCTATGTAGCCGGAGAAATTCGCGGATATGGCAGGGGCATCCGGGAAAAAGACCACGAGCAGGTTACGGCAAAGATAAGCAAGCAGAAGTCCAGCAACGGCGCCCGCGGAGGAAAGGATCAGGCCTTCCGTGAGAAGCTGCCGTAACAGGCGCCCGCGCCTGGAACCGATAGCGAGACGCACAGTAATTTCATGTCGGCGAGCCAGAGATCTGACCAGTAGCAAACTGCTGACATTCGCACAGGCAATCAGCAGCACGAAAAACGTCACCACCAGCACTATTTCCAGCGTAGGTCCTAATTCACCGGCCTGATTGAAAGGATCCTTCCAAAGCGGAAAGAGCTTGGCGCCACGACCGCGGTTGGTTGCCGGATATTGCAGTTCCAACTGTTTCGCCTCGGACGAAATCTCTTGCTGCGCCTGATCGAGATTCACGCCAGGCTTCAGTCGCGCATAGCCTTCAATCCAGGTCTGACCGCGGTCTTCGAGCTTGTACCCGCCAGGATTGAATATTTCCTGCATCGATACGGGCACCCATAACTGGACGCGCCAGCCGACAAACGTGCCCCAAAACCCCTCCGGCGCCACGCCGATAATCGTATGCGGCACACCGTTCAGGAGCTGTTTTTTTCCGATGATTTCCGGATCACCATTGAATCTTTCTTTCCAAAGCCAATAGCTGATCACGACTACAGGGTGGCCATTGCGGCCATAGTCTTCTTCAGGACGAAATCCGCGCCCAAGAATTGGATGGACACCCAAGGCGTCGAAATAGTTCGAGGAGACAACACTGTCAGATACCCACTCAGCGCGATCGCCGACGTTCAAGGTTGTACCGCCGAGACGGTCCACGATGAACCAATCGAAGAGCTTGCAATCACGGCGAAAATCCTGCATATCGGGCCACGCAACAGCAATATAGCCCCCGCCAATCCCGTTCTTGTCAAATTCACCCGTGGTCATGGTGGAGCCCAAAGCCACCATCCTCTCCTGGTGAGCCACTAATGGAAACGGGCGAAACATCAATCCTTCCATCCAACTGAAGACGGTAGTATTCGCGCCAATTCCCAGGGTCAGACATAAAATGACCAGAATAGAAAAGGTTGGATTACGGCGAAGCATACGAAGGCCAAAGCGAAGATCTTGCAGGAAATCCCTGAGCATGGGAGACACCTCCAAAGAAAATTACACGTCTTGCGAAAGGTCACACGATGAGTTCTTCTTTGCTCACATCCCGGTCTGCACATTGCTGGGCGTGGCTGGCCCATATTGCGGTCTCGACCATTTCAGCGAGCCCAACCAGAGTTGGGGCCTGCATCAATTCTCGAAGAGCAAGCGGAATATGGTAGTGCTCGGTGATCAATGAGACTAGCTGGCCGGCCAGCAGCAAGTTACCACCGAGTTCAAAGAAATTGTCCTCGCGCCCGACGCGGGGCGCGGCCAGAATCTTCTGCCACATTGCAGCCAACTCCGATTCCAATGCTGTTTGTGGTGGCGACCAAGGGCGGGCATCATGATGTTCTTCGACCGCCAGCAAAGCTTCATCATCTATTTTTCCGCTGGTCTTGAGCGGAATCCTGTCCAGAATAATTACAGCGGAGGGGACCATGAATTCCGGCAGCCTGCGTTGCAGGAACTGCATGAAATCATCGGATTGCAGGTCGCGGCCCTGCGGCGCAGTCACATAAGCTACTATGCGTTGAGCGGAGCCGCTTCCACGCACGGCCACCACAGCTTCCTGCACGTCAGGATGCTCATGCAATATCGATTCGATTTCGCCCAACTTAACCCGGAAACCACGGACCTTAATCTGGTCATCAATTCGGCCGACAAATTCGAGTTCGCCATCCATGGCATAGCGAACCAGATCACCAGTGCAAAAGAGACGCTCGCCCGGCTGGGCACTGAATGGATCAGGAATAAACTTCTCTGCCGTCAGATCGGGCCGATTGAAGTATCCACGGGCCAAGCCGTCCCCCCCAATGAAAAGCTCTCCGATGATTCCCGGAGGAAGCAATTCCAGATCTTCGTTCAATACGTACATCCTGGTATTGGCAATGGGCTGGCCAATAGGGATGGTAGTGGCAAGCTGGTCCGTCTTGTGAATCCGATGGCAGGAGGCAAATGTTGTGTTCTCCGTGAGGACGTATCCATTGATGAGAGCGCCACCTTCCTGATGACTCAAGGCTTTGATAAGGAGGGCGGGCGAGAGGATATCGCCGCCCACCAACAGAGTCTTGACCAGCTTGAGAATATGCGGAGCATGATCAACCACCTGATGGAACAAGCGAGCGGTAAGCCAAAGGACAGAAACGTGATGCCTGCGGACCACTATCCCCAGGTCTTCCAGCGATGCAGCACTGGAAGGAGAGATTGCAAGGCGCGCCCCACTCAGCAGAGCGCCCCAAATCTCCCAGGCGGAGACATGGAACGAAAGAGCCGTATTCTGAAGAAAAGTTTGTGCTCCTGACAAATCAGCAAGCCAGTTGTTTTCGACCAGCCGAACCACTCCACGATGAGGCACAGCAACAGCCCTGGGCATTCCGGTTGAGCCTGAGGTATACATGAGACACGCCAGGTTTTCGGCTGAGGCATTCATTTCGGGATTGAGGTCCTTTTCCGCTGAAATTTCCTTCCAGAAGCGGTCAAGAGGGATGATCTTGGTCATGGAGTCGGGCAAACGCGCCTGTAGCTTCTCAGTAGTAAGCACAAAAGATACACCACTATCTTTGATCAGGAATTCCAACCGTGGCGCTGGATCCGCCGGATCAAGAGGCACGTATGCGGCGCCTGACTTCATGATGCCAAGCATGGCAACGCAGGTTTCCAGAGAACGCTCCATGCACAGGCCAATCAGCGTCTCTGTTGCTGCGCCCTGGCGGGCCAGCCAGCGTGCCACCTGATTGGCCCGGCGGTTCAGTTCGTCGTAAGTCAGTGCCTGCTCATCTGAAACCAAAGCTGTGGCAAACGAATTCGCCCGGACTTGCTCTTCGAAAATCCGGACAATCGTTGTATTATGCGGATCGCCGTACCGGTTGTTGCTCCAGACTGAGAGCACGGTATGGCGCTGCTCAGGCGACAAGGCAGGTGATGGAGCCACACATGATTCCGGATCTGCCGTAAAGCTGGTCAAGGCCTGCGCGTACCAGGACGCCATTAGCTCGGCAAAGGATTGGCTCACCTGGGTGCGGTCACAACACAATTGCGCAGCTACCCGATTGGTGAACGGATTCACGCTGAACATGGAGACGAGAGTAAAGCTACTCTCCTCATAGGGCTTGTCCTCAAGCACCTCCAATTCCGCAAATCGCTGGAGTTGGTTATAAATGTGGTAATGAGTGAAATAGAAAACGACTTCAGAAAGACGCTGGCGCTTCAAGAGCTTCTGGAGCTCTGAGAGTGGATAGCGCCGGAACGGAAGGATTTCCCGTTCGCCGACAAATGTATCCCTGACCAGATCAGTCCAGCGGGCGGCCCCAACCGTCATCCGGAATGGGGTGCTGTTTAGAAACAACCCCAGGACACGGTCGCCGTCTACTGTTTCAAGCCTTCCGTTGGCAATCACCGAGGTCAGCACGTCACTGTTTCCGGAAACCCATTGCATAACTGCCAAATGCGCAACGAGCAAGACGGTTTTGACCGGCACTGCCGCTGACAGGGCGAATTTTTGCAGTTGCTCCGACAAAGCCGGCGGTATGGGAACATCTACACGGAACACACCTCGTTTGTCCGCCGGGCCGCTTACCGGTTGGTTTGGCCGTGGCAACACGATGGGCTCCACCCCTTCCAGCTTCTTCAGCCAGAAATCCCGGGCTTCAGGAGACCTGAGGACTTCCCGCTCCAGGGCAATGAACTCCCGGTATCGGGTCTGTGGAGGAATAAATGGTGGCTCCTCTCCATAGAGCAGGAACATATAGCTTTGCGCGAGCTCCGTCTGCAGGGTTGCATCACTCCACCCATCGAGAATGGCGTGGTGAAAGCAAAGCGTAAACTGGAGGGTCTGATCGGAGCGCCTGTGTATCTGGAACCTGAGGAGCGGGGCTTGGGAAACGTCAAAGCCGCGCACCTTATCTTTTTCGACCCATTCGTTAATGGCAGCCTCCTGAGCGTCGCGGCCGAGGCCGCGCAGGTCTTCGACCGCGAGCGGTACGCGAACAGAGGAATGGACAAGCTGCAGCGGAACACTATAGTGAGAGAGGTCAAACGAGGTGCGCAAGGCAGGATGGCGCGAACAAAGACGGCTGATAGCCTGCTCTAAAAGGTCTTGGCGAAAGGGCGCTTTCACATGGAAGCTCATGACGTCGTGATAGATGGCGGCATCTGGATGAAGCTCGCGATGGTAGAGCATGCCGGCCTGCATCCGGCTCAGGGGGTAAGCATCTTCTACGTCAGCAGGCAACAAGACGCGGTCGGAATCGGAAATCAAACTGAAGGGCGTGGTAGTCGGAAACTCAGCAGAGCCAAATTGCTGCGCGCGCAATGATTCCGCGAGCCGGCGAACTGTGGGATTCTGGAAAAGCTGGTGCAAGGTAAACTGCAACCCGCGTTCACGCGAAAGCGCGACAGTCTGGATGCTGCGAATCGAATCGCCGCCGAGGGCGAAATAATCATCATCAATCCCTACGCGCTCAACCTTCAGTACCTTTGCCCATACGCCCGCCAGTATTTGCTCTTCCGGCATGCGCGGAGCGACAAATTCAGGCAAGCCGGCAGCGCGAGAGGCTTCCGGATCAGGCAAGGCTGCATGGTCAATTTTGCCATTTCGGGTAAGCGGCAGCTTCTCCAGGGGCACAATGACTGCGGGGACCATGTAATCCGGCAGTTTGCCCTGCAGCCAGGAGCGCAACTCATCGGTGTTCATGGTGGAGCGGGCAGGGACAACATAAGCAACAAGTTGCCGGTCTGAATTCTGGAAAGTTTTGGCGAGCACAACAGCGCGCGCGACTGATTCATGCCCGTTCAATATCGACTCAATCTCCCCCAGTTCAATGCGGAAGCCGCGAATCTTGAGCTGAGAGTCACGGCGTCCGAGGAAATCGAGATTGCCGTCAGTCAGACGCCTTCCCAAGTCGCCTGTGCGGTACAAACGGGCGCCGCCAATGGAGGAAAAAGGATCGGGAATAAACTTTTCGGCCGTGAGGTCGAATGTGTTGAGATAGCCGCGGGCTACGCAGAGGCCGCCAATAAAGAGTTCACCGGGAGTCATTATGGGCACAGGTTGTAGAAATTCATCGAGAACATAGAGAGTGGCATTGGTGATTGGCTGGCCAATGGGGACATCACCAGCATGGGCGGCTGTTGCTCCTTCAAGAGAAAACACCGAACACCCGACGGTGGCTTCCGTGGGCCCGTATTCGTTGATCATGCGGCATTCGGGCGCGGCGCCATGCCAGTGCTGAATATCATCCCAGTGCAAAGCTTCTCCGCCGATGATCAAAGAGTTTGTGTGTCCGGTGAGATGGTCTTCAGGAAGTTGCTCCCGCAACAAACGCAAATGGCTGGGAGTCAGCTTTACGAAGCTGAGATCACGATTGTGACGCAAGGCATTTCCAAGCGACTCAATGCCGGCTGCGTCAGCCACCATAGCAGATGTTTGTCCAACTGCCAGCGGCGCCAGCAAAGAAGTCACGGTCAAGTCAAAGGAAATAGAGGAGTGCACCAGAGATCCCTTGCCTTGCGGCAGCAAGTAATTGGCTTTACACCAGGAGATATAGTTCGCTAGGTTGCCGTGAGAAATCATCACTCCCTTGGGCTGGCCGGTTGAACCTGAGGTGTAGATGACGTAAGCCAGAGTTTCAGCAGAGATGGCCGACGGGGGCGGCTCCTGCGTGGAATGGGGCAGCGAGCCGAGATCAACATCTATATAAAAAATGCTAACCGCGGATAATAGATCGGCAAACCGTTGGGTGAATTTCTGCTGCGTAATCAAAACCTGTAGGCGAGCATCACGAACAATGAAATCGAGGCGTTCCCGGGGATATCCAGGATCAAGCGGAAGATAAAC
>QHVI01000018.1 GCA_003223515.1 Candidatus Angelobacter sp. Gp1-AA117 | reverse complement strand
ACAGGCTTGCCGCACGAGGCTTCACCGGAAGAATCGCTCCTTCCTGCGCTCGTTGGGCTACTTGTCGAATAGGCAATTTACAAGGTGAACTCCTTTCAGTTCACAAGATCAGGCAGACTTCGCCTGGCGCTCCGAATGACGCGAATCGCACGAATCAGAAGATTGGGTAAAGCGCAGAAAAGACCTTAAAATTCTTCGCGGCTTGGGACGAATTTGATTGTTAGCAATGCAGAGGGCGCAGAGAACGCAGAGATTTCAATTTCTCTGCGCTCTCTGCGTTCTCTGCGGTTAAGCCCTTCCCCTCTTTGCGTCCTTCGCGCCCTTTGCGGTTAATGATTACAATAGACTTTCGGAGGAAACATGCCTGCATTGCCTAGTGGCGTGGCTGCGCCGGAAGTCAATCTGTCCACCGTCGATGGCAAGGAATTCTCGCTGGAGCAGGCGCGGAAACGTGGTCCCGTGGTTCTGGCATTCTTCAAGGTCAACTGCCCCGTATGCCAGATGGCCTTCCCTTATCTGGAGCGGATTTACAAGGCATACAGCGGAAGCCCTAACGTTACCCTTGTTGGTGTCTCGCAGAATGACGCCAAAGAGACTAAAGCTTTCAACCGCGATTACGGTGTCACCTTCCCTGTGCTGCTCGATCCAACCGGAAAATATCCCGTTTCGAATGCTTATGGGCTGACCAATGTTCCGTCAGTGTTTCTGGTCTCTCCGGAAGGAGACATAGAACTCTCAATCGTGAGCTGGTCCAAACCGGACATGGAAGAGTTGAACCGCCGATTGGCGAAGGCGAGCGGCAAAGCGCCCGCGCAGATATTCACGCCAGGTGACAAGGTTGCCGATTTCAAACCTGGTTGAGAGTCAAAGAATTAAGTCCGCGGTCAGCGGATGGAACGCAATAGATCAAAAATTCTGAACTTCGGTGGAGCTTATGAGGACATATCTTGCCGTAATGGGCCTTGTTGTCGGTTCGCTGTTTGCGCAGACGCAAACCACTTCACATACGGATCTGCCTGCGTCTGCCCAGCAGGCGTTGAATTCCATTGATTCCGAAAAGATTCGCGCCACGGTCAAGTACCTGGCTGATGATGCTCTTGAAGGGCGGGGCACCGGCCAGAAGGGCGGCGACAAGGCTGCTGACTGGATCGCCCAGCAGTTCAAGTCTTATGGACTGCAGCCTGCCGGGGACAACGGCACCTTCTTCCAGAACCTGAAGTTCTACGGCATCACCACTGATCAGAAGAATACGCAACTCTCATTCGTCCCCAAGTCGGGCGCGCCGATCGCGTTGAAATTTGGCGATGACTATGTCGTCACAGACGCAACCCACTCGCAGAACTCCATGATTGATGCGCCGCTGGTGTTTGTCGGTTATGGCATCAGCGCTCCAGAATATAAGTGGGATGACTACAAGGGCGCCGACCTGAAAGGCAAAGTGCTGCTCATACTGGTGAACGAACCGCCATCCGATGATCCTAACTTCTTCAAAGGCAAAGCGCTCACCTATTATGGACGCTGGACTTATAAATATGAAGAAGCGGCCCGCCGGGGCGCAATCGGAGCAATCCTCATTCATAAAACCGAGATGGCCAGCTACGGCTGGGATGTGGTGCGCAACTCCTGGGGCGGTGAAAGCTCGTTTCTCCAGGAAGAAAAAGATCCAAAGCTGAAGTCTGAAGGCTGGATCCAGTTGGCCGTGGCCCAGAAGCTTGCCCAGGCAGCGGGCAAAGACCTTGATTCCATGATGAAAGACGCCACCTCACGCGACTTCAAACCTGTAGAGCTTCCGATCACCGTAAAAGAAACCGTAGTGAGCCACGTGCGCCCATTCTCGTCACGCAACGTGGTGGGCAAAGTAACCGGCTCCGATTCCAGCCTGAAGAGCCAGGCTGTGTTCTACACCGCGCACTATGATCATCTGGGAATTCATCCCGATGAACCGGGCGACCACATCTACAATGGCGCAGCAGACAACGCTACCGGATGCGGCATCCTGCTGGAGCTCGCGCGCGCATTTGTGGACAACAAAAAGAAACCGAAACGCAGCATTTTCTTTGCCGCCGTGACTGCGGAGGAGCAAGGCCTGCTTGGCTCGCGCTACCTGGGCGAGCATCCTCCTGTTCCGGCCCGCAAGATCTCTCTTGACCTGAACTATGACGACATTCAGCCTTATGGTGAGCCGCAGCAGCTCGTGGTGACCGGCGCGGAACGGACCTCAATCTATTCGCTGGTAGAGAAAGAAGCGAAAGAGTTCGAGATGAGCATCCAGCCTGACTCGAATCCCGGAGCAGGCCATTATTACCGCTCCGATCATTTCAGCATGGCCCGTGTAGGAGTGCCGGCCTTTAGCGTGAATGAAGGCAATCTCTTCAAAGGACACGATCTCGCCTGGGGCCAGCAAAAAGAAGAGGACTATGTAGCCCATCGTTACCATCAGCCTTCAGACGAATACAAGGAAGACATGGACTTTACTGCTGACGCCAAGCTGGCCAAATTCGGCTTTGCGCTGGGCTGGGAAGTGGCCAACAGCCCCAAACTGGCAGGCTGGCAGGCTGGAGATGAGTTCGAAAAAGCCAGAAAACATTCAGCGCACTAGTTGTTCACCGCAAAGGACGCTAAGGGCGCAAAGGTAGGCATTCATCATGAACTCTCCAGCGAGAGGCGCGAACGACCAGACCCATGAGGTCTTCAACCAGGCGCCGCCGCTCACGGGCTATAACCTGTTCTCTACCGACCGCACGCTGGTCCAGGCAGTAGAACGCGCCGGGGCCGGATGGGCTCATGCTCAGATCACCGAACTCGGCCAGTTACTGGGCACAGAAGAAGCCCAGCGCTGGGGCTTTGAAGCCAACGAAAACAAGCCCGTCCTGCACACGCATGATCCCTACGGCAACCGCCGTGATGAGGTCCTCTTCCATCCCGCCTGGCATCGCCTGATGCAAACTTCGGTGGCGCATCAAGTTCACAGTCTGCCATGGAGTGAAAAACGATCAGGCGCACATGCAGCCCGGGCAGCGCTCATGATGCTTACCGCCCAGAACGAACTTGGCCATACCTGCCCCATCTCCATGACCTTCTCCGGCTTCGCGGCCCTGCGCAAAGAGCCTGACCTGGCCCGTGAATGGGAGCCGAAAATCCTATCTTCAATTTATGACCCACAGTTCCGGCCAGCTTCAGGAAAATCCGGCGCGCTGCTGGGCATGGGCATGACGGAGAAGCAGGGCGGCTCTGACGTGCGGGCCAATACTACGCGGGCAGAGCGCATCGGCAATTCCCACGAATACCTGGTCACCGGACACAAATGGTTTTGCTCCGCGCCTATGTGCGATGCCTTCCTGATACTCGCGCAGGCGTCCAAAGGCTTATCTTGCTTTTTGCTGCCGCGCTGGACTCCCACAGGCGAACGGAACAGCTTTTACATCCAGCGCCTGAAAGACAAGATGGGCAACCGCTCCAACGCGTCGAGCGAGGTGGAATTTGCAGGCGCGTGGGCGCACCTTGTGGGCGAAGAGGGACGGGGGGTCAGCACCATCATCGAGATGGTCCACCACACGCGCCTGGATTGCGCCATTGCCGCTACCGCCATAATGAGGCAGGGCACAGTGCAGGCGCTGCATCACGCCCGGCACCGCAAAGCCTTCGGCAAGCTGCTGATGGAACAGCCGCTGATGCGCAACGTGCTGGCCGATCTTCTGATTGAATCCGAGGCGGCAACCTTGCTTATCATGCGCCTGGCCAGTTCTTTTGATGCGCGTGAATCACATTCCCATGAGCGCGCCTTTGGCCGCATTGCTACCGCCATTGCCAAGTACTGGCTGTGCAAACGTGCTCCCATGCATGTGGGTGAAGCACTCGAATGCCACGGCGGCAACGGCTATGTGGAAGAATCACCCATGCCGCGTCTGTATCGTGAGGCTCCGCTTTATTCCATCTGGGAAGGCTCCGGCAACGTGATCTGCCTTGATATTCTGCGGGCGCTTGCCAAAGAGCCGGACTCGGCGGAAGCGTTGCGCCATGAAATCAAAGCTGCAAGCCACCTGGATAAGAGGCTGGACGCGTTTTTAATAGATATAGAAGAACAGCTTGCCAGTGCCCAGGATTCTGAAGCCCAGGCCAGACGTTTAGCGGAGAAGCTGGCATTGGCTCTGCAGGCGTCTCTAGTGATCCGCCACAGCAGCCCGGCAGTCGCCGAAGCGTTCCTGGAGTCGCGCTTCAATGGAGATCATGGATACACGTTTGGAACGCTACCAGCTTCGATCGATGTGAAGTCAATTCTTGCATCTGAAATCTAATCCTGTTGTCTTGCTACCGTTGCGCACTTAGCGTCCTTTGCGGTTAAGACGGATTGGTCACTGGGCGACCGGCGTGAGGGATTGCGCGGTCAGTATCCAGCCTTTTTTCACTTCCTGCCAGACTGAAACCACGCGAAACGTCTTCCCGGTGAGTGAATCGGCATCCAGGCGCAATTCATAGGTGATGACCATATCCGCGCCATTGGGCTGCACGGAAATCTCTCCTATGGAGAGGTCGCGAATCTGCACATTCTTCCAGTGCGCCACCCATGCCTCACGATCAAACTTCTTTCCTTCCGTGTCGACGCCGACAAACATGGAAGCCAGATGATGCTCCACGTCTTTCCAGTTTTTTTCGCGAATGGCCTGCCATATCGAGCGCTCATGATGCTCGGCGGCGGGAGAGTTATTCCAATTGGGCTTGCCGGGGTCTTTCCACAGAGTGCAGCCGGTTGAAGCCATGCTGAAGCACGCAAGTACCAGCAGAAGAATTCCACGAAATACGAATCTCTTCCAGTGACTCCTCCGAAATCTATCTGTGGCCATCTGTGAAATCAGTGTCATCTGTGTTGAGGTTTTGATTTTTCAGCGTAATCTGCGTTTATCAGCGGCTAAAAAGTCAAAAGGACGCAACCTGCAATGTTGCGTCCTTTTGAGCTTATACAGGCATTCAAGCTAGTCGCCGAATACTTCTTCTTTCGCCTTTTCAGCCTCGGCTTTCGGAGCAGAAGGAGCAATGGCGGTCAGCGGAACGAAGCCACCTTCCGGCTGGGGCTCTTTCAGGATGTGCTCGCGGTAGAGTTTCTCCATGCGCGCATCCTCGGCGGTCTTCTTCAGCTTTTCATCGCGGGCGCGCAGCTTCTCTTCACGCGCGGTCTTGGCGATGCCCAGCTCGTCGAGAGTAGTGTTGCGTCCGGCATGAGCATGGTCTTCATTCACGAGCAGTTTGTGGTTGCTGTCCGCCATTCCCACTTTCTTGCCACCGGCAAAGATCTCGTGACGGCCATGCTCCTCGTACCATTTGGTGAGGGTGGCGGTCATATGCATCTTCTCGATGATGTTGCGCCAGCCCACGCCGGTGTTATAGGCGCAGAAGCTGATCTCGCCTTCCTGCGTGGCGTAAGGAATGATGCACTGCTCGGTGCGGCGGAAGTCGTAGTTGTACAAATCCTGGAACCACATTCCGGCGATGAACAGGAAGTTCCAGCGGTCTTTGCGGCGGCGCTCAATGTCTTCCAGGCTGCGCTCGCCGGAAACTGACCCATACTTCTTGTCGGCATTGGGGGTCGCGCCAAAGGTCTTGTCGAACTTCTTGAGCAGGTCAATCAATTTGAAATGTTTGGGCGCAGTGAACGGATTGTAGTTGCGCATCACCGCCAGCGCCATGCCGACGATGGAAAGGAAGCGTCCGCGGGCGGCATCGTTCACTTTGGCGATGTCTTTGGCCAGGCGGTCACCATTCAGGAAGGCGGTTACGGGAACGGCTTCCTTGGTTTCCTTGTCAATCATCACGGCCATGCCTACGCCGCAGTTCGGGTGGCATCCGCAGCTTGCCTGTCCCCATTCGGCGCCCGGGCCATGCACCAGGTCGGCCCAGTCAGAGAAGGTGGACATAAACGAGATCGGGAACCAGTCACGCGCGGGCTCGCCCAGGCCGGTCTGGTTCTTTACATCATGCGCCAGATGGCTCAGGGTGTAACGCTGGGCCTTGCGGCGCTCGTCGGTGATTTCCTCGTCGCGTCCGGTAAACGAAACTGGCTGGAAGCTGAGGAAGCTGATGATCCTGGGATTGTCGAGAGCAAACTGGATGATGCGGCCTACCTGCTCGTTGTTGATGCCGTTCACGATGGTGGTGACCGGGACGATGTCCACGCCGGCATTGTGCAGGTTGTTGATGGCCTTGAGCTTCACGTCAAACAGGTTGCCGACCTGCCGGTGCGCGTTGGCGGCGTTGCCGATGCCGTCAAACTGCAGATAAGCAAAGCGCAGACCGGCTTCAGCGGCCTGGCGGCAGAACTCCGGAGACTTGGCGAACTCGATTCCGTTGGTGGCCGCCTGCACCGAGTTGTAACCAACCTGGCGGGCGTAACGCACTGCATCAAGGAAGTACGGCGAGAGCGTGGGCTCTCCACCGGAGAACTGTACTGACATCTGGCGGCGCGGCTTGATGGAGATGGCGTTGTCGAGCAGCGTCTTGATCTCTTCCCACTGAAGCTCATGAACGAAACCAACCTGGTTGGCATCCATGAAACACGGGTCGCACATCATGTTGCAGCGGTTGGTCAGGTCGATGGTCAGGACTGTGCCGCGTCCGTGCTTTACCGTGCTGGTGCCATGGTTGTGCAGCTTTTCATCGTTATGGGCGCGGATGTCGCGTCCGGGGAAGACCTCTTCGAGATGCTTGAAGAATTCCACGTCTACGGCCATTACGTCTTCAAAGTGGCCATGGATGGGACAGTCTTTCACCATCAGGATTTGGCCGTCGCGCTCGATGATCTGGGCCTTGATCTCGCCCACTTTTTCGTTCAGCAGAACTTGATGCGGAAGCTTGCCGTCGACGATCTGTTGCCGGATTTCAGGGACGCACTTAGGACAAAGAGAGTCGGTACTGCGCGGCCAGCCGAGTGGAGGCTTGGTCTTTTCCCAGGATTTCAAAAGAGGCTTTTCAGACCATTTCGGCGTAAATGAAGGGTTGGGTTTAATCCGGTTCAGGCGGTCAAAAACAGCCCAGGCGCCGCTGGCGGCAGTCGTCAAAACTTTTTCAGCATACTTTACGGGCTTATGCATGTATGTGCGTTTCTCCTTGTTGAGCGCCGCAATGGCGGTCATCTTGGTGGTTGAACTCGCTGTTCAATATAGCTATCACAAAGATTTTTAACGGGATAGTAATTCAAGGGTATCTTATGCCCCGGCCCCTCAAGGACTAAGCAGGATTCTCTAAATGGCAGGAAACATGGGTTTAGCGGCGCACACCAGCATTAAACGGATGGCCTCAGATTGACCTAAGTTATTGGATTAAAAGGAATTGTTGCTGATGTTGATTCCGGCCCGCGAGATCCTAGTTTAGCGGCTCGTCACTTTTCTTATCCATGCGGCTATTTTGTCCAAAACGACGGGCGCGATAGTTTCGTCAATTTGCGCGTACTCGCTGGGCGCTCCGGTATTGGCTGTCTGGAAGAGATGGTTCAGTCCGGGAAACTCGATAACTTCAATGTTTTTGTTGCCGCCCTCTTCCAGCGCCTTGCGAATGGTCGGCAGGTTCTGCCGGGAAGGCACTTGCATATCTTTGCTGCCATTCAGGGCCAGCACCGGGCAGCGCACTTTTCTGAGCGACATGGCCGGGTCGTAGCTGATGAAATACCGCAGCCATGGCGAGTTAAGTTTCTGTATTTCCGCTCCAAGAGCGGCCTCAGGCATAGCACCCGCCAGCTTTTCGCGCACTTTTTTCTCCAGCACAGCATTGTCCTTTTCCTGCACGACGAGCGCCAGTATCTCGCCCTCTTTCGCCGCGTTCTTCTCCGCCTGCTCGTGCCCCAATCCACTGGATTCAGAAATCAGTTGTGACTGGGCAACCATAATCTGGTCACCGCGAACGCCGGAACCGGCCATCAGTACGATGAAAGCCACATCACGGTTGCGCGCCGCCACCATAGGCGCAATGATTCCACCCTCGCTGTGACCCACCAGCCCAATTTTTTTCCGGTCCACTTCAGGCCGTGTCTTGAGAAAAGCGATTCCAGCCTCGGCATCGGTGGCAAAGTCGGCGCTAGTGGCGGTGTTGAAGTCGCCGGTGGATTTGCCCACGCCGCGGTCATCGGCGCGCAACACAGCAATGCCTCTGCGCGTGAGGTAATCGGAAAGCACGAGAAAGGGCTTGTGGCCCAGCAGGCTTTCATCGCGGTCTTGCGGGCCCGAACCGGTAAGCAGGATTACGGCCGGGAACGGCCCCTGGCCCATAGGAATGGTGAACGTGGCTGCCAAGTCGTTGCCCGCCGATGGATTCTTGTACCGGACTTCCTCTTCGCGGTAAGGGTAGGGCTTGACTGGATCTTGCGGGCGGCGTCTGGGCGCGAGTTCCGTTTTGTCGTTGATGCGTTTGAGCACCACCGGGAAATTTGCCCCCTGGTTCAACGTGCCGGTGAAGGTAGTGCGGTCGGCGCTGAACTTCCCTTCGAGTTCCGCTTTCAGGTTTTTCATTACCAACTTCAGGTTGTCGCCGCTGCGGATGATCTGATCTACAGGTATCCCGTTCGCATTCTGGTCAGGGCTGTCCATGGTGGCCTGCAAACCGCTTTCGCTAGTGAGAAGATGCAGCACCATGCGCAGCTTCATTGGTCCCAGATCCACTGTGCCCAACCAGTCACCATCAATCTCAGAGGGATTAGCATTGCCTCTTGCCACCGGAGTGGGAGCCATGAACAGACCTGCAACCTTGCCTTTGCTGTCCATTACCACTCTTACGTCCCACCTGGCGCGCTCAAACTGGCAGGTTGCGACCACCACTTGATAGGTCTGCTGCTCTTGTTGCCGCATCCCTGCAATGGACTTGTAGGGACCGGCTGAAGCCACCACCGAGTCCCATGCGGTTGCCAACTTGGCAGGGGGCACACTCGCAGCCATGGTGGCATCGAATTGCGCTGCTATCTTGTCAAAATTGCGGGCGGCCAGATCAGCCACAATCGCCTGGGCGTGGAGCTGAAAATCTTCCGCCTGCAGGCTGACGGCAAACAGTGCGACCGCCACCACCGCAACCAAGCTCCACACGCTTTTAGTTGAATACATACTGTCCTCCATGAACAAACCCGAATAAATAGGCCCTCTAAACTTCTCCCTGCCGTTCCAGTCTTTTGTAATACATGAACGAATAGACCGCCGGAACCAACGCGGCAATGATGATCCAGGCAAACACCGCCCATGGCTGCGGAGAGAAGAACGCCAGCAGCAAACCGATAAAGCCGCACCACACCCACAGGTGCGCGGCAAAACGGTGCGTCGCATTCCATACGCGTTCGTTGGCCAGCGTCCAGGGCGTGCGGACGCCGACAAAGAAGTTGCGTTTCACCTTGCCCATGACATTGGCCATAAGTATCCAGAGCACGCAGATACCACCTGAGATCGCGCGGCTGATCTGCAGAGTTGACGAAAAAGCGGCCCAGAGAACCACCGCCTGGAAGTAAGCCATCGACGCGATGATCACGATCATGATGTACAGGTAGGTCAAGAGAAATGGACCAATCTCAAAATGCCTGGGAGAAAGTGCCGGCAGCGCGGCAAACAGCAGCATCATGCCGGTCATGATGGCCGGCATCAACAGGACCGCGGCGGCGCGTGACGAGTATCCATTTACCCTGCCATGCATGTCCCAATGAGTGGGAACGTGTTCCGGCAGGTGGGAATAGACCAGCCAACCTGCTATCAGTGTGCTTAGGGTAATCAGCAGGCCTATGAGGAAGTAACGTTTCACCGTTTCCCTCCTTTCTTCTTTCTGTCCTTATGGTTCGGCTCGGCCAGATCCAGCGCCCAGGCCACCACGTCCTGAAGCACGGTGGTGTTCAGCCCATACCAGATGGTCTGCCCTTCGCGGCGGCTGCTGATCAGGTCAGCGTCCTTGAGCAGGGAGAAATGGTGTGACATGGTGGGCTTGGTCATGTCAAAGCGCTCAGCCAGCTCGCCCGCGGTCATTTCGCCGCTGCGCAGCAGCTTCAGGATCTCCCGGCGGGTAGGATCAGCGAGCGCTTTGAAAATCTGATGGGTGGCCATACTTCGAACAATATCTAATTAGATATTTATCTAAATACTGCGCCTCGGCAAAGCCTGTGTCAACCAAAAAATGCAGGTGGCGGTCTGTAAGAAAATTCGCCTGTCTCGACAATGCCGGAGCGCGCAGGCTGATTTAGAATCATTCCATGGAGCCGATTCGCACCGGGCTGCGGCGCATCATGAGCGATTTTCTCAAAACGCAGCCGCCTGAGGAGGCTGCGGTGCTGGCTTGGCCGGTGGTCTGCGGGGCAGACGTGGCGGCCCGGACGAAAGCTTTGAGCTTTAACGAAGGCCAACTGACTATCGAAGTCCCAGACGCCAACTGGAGAAACCAGTTGAGCGCTTTCATACCACGTTACCTCTCGGGGTTGAATGATCTGGTGGGCCCGGTGGTGAAGGAAATCAGGTTTCAGCTTCAGGGCCAGGTGCCCAGGATTAAAAGCCCAGGCTAATTGTTAATTGCTATTTGCTGACATGAAAATCACCGACCAGGACGTCTCTTACGTCGCCGACCTCGCCAACCTGGAGCTCACGCCCGAAGAGCGCACGCGCATGGAAAAAGATTTGAATTCCATCCTTGACTACATCGATCTTCTGAACGAACTCGACACCAGCAATGTGCCTCCCATGGTGCAGGTTTTATCGGACAAAGCGGGCAGCGCGAAATTTGAGCACGCCTTCAGGGCTGATGAGTTGCGTCCCTGCTTGCCGCATGAAACCGCCATGCAGAACGCCCCCGATACTGACGGCGATTTCTTCAAGGTACCTCGTGTGATTGAAAAGTAAGAATGAATATTGGCCTGCTCACCGTCGAATCAACGCGCACCGCCATTGCGCAGAAGCAGATCACGGCTACGCGCGTGGTCGAGGATTTCTACCGCAAGATCAAGGCCGAGGACAAAGAGATCAACGCCTATCTCACTTTATGTGAAGACCGCGCCTTGCGGCAGGCCGCCGGTATCGATGAGGCTGCCGGAAAAGGTGATCCGCTTCCTCCGCTGGCTGGTGTGCCGGTTGCCATTAAAGACGTGATGGTCACAAAAGGTATCCGCAGCACTGCGGGATCGAAAATCCTGGAAAGCTTCATTCCTCCCTATGATTGCACCGCCGTGGCGCGCCTGCAGTCTGCAGGAGCCATTGTTCTTGGCAAGCTGAACTGTGATGAGTTCGCCATGGGCTCATCGAACGAAAACTCAGCTTATGGCCCGGTGCGCAATCCGCGTGATAAATCACGGGTGCCCGGAGGCTCCAGCGGAGGCTCTGCGGCCGTCGTGGCTGCCGGCACCGCCGTGGCTGCGCTGGGTTCTGATACCGGAGGCTCCATCCGCCAGCCGGCCGCCTTCTGCGGTGTAGTAGGAATGATGCCGACTTATGGCCGCGTCTCGCGCTATGGCCTGATCGCCTTTGCCTCGTCGCTCGATCACATTGGCCCGCTCACCAAGACGGTGCAGGATGCAGCCATTCTTCTTCGCCATATTGCTGGACGCGATCCGCTCGACTCTACCTCCGCCGGTGTGCCAGTGCCTGATTACGAGCAGGAAATTGGCAAACCGGTAAAGGGTCTGCGCCTGGGCGTGCCTGGAGAATATTTCGGCGAAGGCCTTGATACAGAAGTGCGATCTTCGGTGGAAGCCGCGATTCAGCAGCTTGCTACCGATGGATGCGAGATTATTCCCATCTCCCTGCCGCACACCCGTTATGCCATTCCCACTTACTATCTGATCGCCACTGCCGAAGCTTCATCGAACCTGGCGCGCTATGACGGAGTGCGCTATGGCTATCGCTCGAAACAGGCGCACACACTTTCTGAGATGTACCGCAAGACGCGCGATGAAGGATTCGGCCCTGAGGTAAAACGCCGCATCATGCTGGGAACCTACGCGCTCAGTGCAGGCTACTATGACGCCTATTATCTGAAAGCTCAGAAAGTCCGCACGCTGCTGGCGCGCGATTTTGAAGAAGCGTTTCGCCAGGTGGATGCCATCGTCACACCTACAACACCCACTCCCGCATTCAAGCTGGGAGAAAAGGCAGACGATCCTCTCTCGATGTATTTAGCTGATATCTATACCGTGGTCGCCGATCTGGTTGGCATTCCCGGCATCAGTGTTCCCTGTGGTAAGACAAAATCCGGTCTTCCTATCGGTCTGCAGATTCTGGGCAAACACTTCGACGAAAGTATCCTCTTCCGCCTCGCCCACACCGTAGAACATGGCCGCGCAGTGTAGAGCATCGTTGCTTTCAACCGCAAAGGGCGCCACGGACGCAAAGGAAGCAGCAGTGGCAGGGGTTCATTTACACAATTACCAAATTACCCATTTACCAATTTTGTTGGGGAGAGCTGAGAACTGTGTCGTGACGATAGAGATCCCTCGCTGGCGCTCGGGATGTTAAGAAAATAATTGATACTGGACCTGTAAGCCGAATTTTGTAACGGCGTTGCCGCCGCTGACGATCATTCCTCTAGGCCGTCCATTACTGAACGGCTCAAGCGACCTACCCGAAGGTTAAGCGCGCCGAGCAGGCACGCATGCAGTCAAGAGGCACAGAACAGCTTTCGCTGCCGGCCTAAAAGAGTCACTGGGACTCTCAACGGGCTCCCGGCTTTCGCCTTGGCCCAATACTGCTTATTCCCTTCCTATTTGGTCTTGCTCCGTGTGGGGTTTGCCATGCCCTGTGCATTACTGCCCAGGCGGTGCGCTCTTACCGCACCTTTTCACCCTTACCCGCGCCTTGCGGCCCGGGCGGTATTTTCTCTGTTGCACTTTCCGTCTGACGGGCTTGAACCCGCCATCCCGGACGTTATCCGGCACACTGCTCTACGGAGTTCGGACTTTCCTCTCTCTTCTCGCGAAGACAGCAATCGTCCGGTCCAGTATCAACACCATCTATTATAGATGTTTCACGGATTGTGAAGGACTCAATTCCCGGGTGGAAACAAAAATGATTGTGGCGGCTCGTAAAAGCCGCCACAAAAAGGATTTTATGGAGCGTGGCCGCCCTCGGCCGCGCTGATGAATGTTTACTGGGGCGTCTTCGCGACATCCCCAACTTTCGGCAGCGTATCGCCCGCAAATGCAGCCGTCGCCGAATCCGCATCGATCTCAGTAATGGTGGCATCGCCGATCTTGCTGGTGATGGTTTTCAGCACTTTGCCGGTGGCCGGATCTTTGATGGTGCGCCCGGCATGGCTGATCTCCAGCTTGTCGCCGACTTTCAGCCCGGTCTTGCTTCCCACGTTGAGGATGATGGTCTTTCCGCTCACGTCCGCCACCAGGCCGGTTACCTCGACTTTGCGGGTAGGCAGGCTGCTGGCTTGACCACTCAGTTGGGTTGCAGTCAAATCTACCGCCTGGAGTACAGCTTCACCGAGAATCGTCTCGGCAAAGTTGCTGCTGCTCATATCGACAAAACCGCCGCCTCCACCACCGCTCCCGCCGCCTGCGCCCAGCAGAGAAGTGCCGGACCGCTTGGACTCTCCATTTCCCGTAACTGCCGCCAGAATCTCGCCGGTGCTGGTATCAACCAGCCGGGCGCTGATGCCGCACACAGCTTTCGATGACTTCACCTTGGCGCCGCCCAGTCCGAACGGCCCTCTGCCGAAGCCCACTCCGCCAAGCGACGTGCTTTTGTCGTCACGCCCGAACTTAGTGATGGAACCCACAATGATCGCGTCTACCCCCAGCATTTTTCCGATCTTGGCCGCTGAGGCTGGATCGGTGCGCTCACTGTTGGAAAAATTCTGCTCGGCCAGAAGCTTGTCGAGAGCCTTGCGCTCGATCACCGAGTATTTACCGCTCTGCACCAGCTTTTGCACCAGCATGTCAGAGATGCCTTTGCCCACGTCCTGATTATTACCGAACACGGCAGCTACGCTCGATTGCACGGTTCCGTACTCGAAATCGAATACGGCAACACGTTTCTTCTGCGCCGCACAGGTCAGCACCAGCATGAAAACAACGCACGTTAAACGAACCCAGCGCATATATCCCCCTCCAATCCTTCTTCGATTTATTGCTGCTTTTGGAATGACGTCAGTTTAGTGAATTATCCCGTCCAATGGAACTACAGAATGTGACGAGGGTCACCAGAGTTGGAATCTTAAACGGGCGGCAACTCCAAACAGCCGGGACTCAAAAGTCCTGCCACAATTCTGCAAAGAAGTGTTAAGATGCCATGAACTTGTCTGAAAATAAAGCTCTTATTGCTTCCCGTTAAGGTTGCATCCGGAGCGTAGCATACAATAAGAAGGTTCGTTTTTTTCATTCATGGTGAGTTTTATAAGCAGTCTCGTGGCAGCGGTGCTGGCCCTGTGCGGCATGGGTTTTTATCTGCTCTGTCTACGGAGTGTCCGCACTTTTATCAAGGACAATCGCAAGCCGCATCCTGAATTCACTCCTCCGGTCTCCATTCTCAAGCCTTTGCGCGGCGTTGACCCGCAGATGTATGAGAGCTTCCGCAGCCATTGCGTTCAGGATTATCGCGAGTACGAAATTATCTTTGGCGTCCATGAGGCGGATGATCCCGCAGTAGAGGCCGTTCACCAGCTCATGCGCGAGTTCCCGGCCTGCAGGATCCGCCTGGTGTTCTGCCCTCAGGTGCTGGGCAATAATCGCAAGACCAGCAACGTGGTGCAGATGCTGCCCTATGCACGGTACGAGCACATCCTGATCAATGACAGCGATATCTTTGTGACCCCTGATTACCTGCGCCGGGTGATGTCTCCGTTTGCCGGTAACCAAGTCGGAATGGTGACCTGCCCTTACCGTGGGATCGCCGCCAAAACTCTGGGCTCGAAGCTGGAATCCATTGGCATCAGCACTGATTTCTTTGCCGGTGTGCTGGCCGCGCGCCAGGTGGAAAACGGCCTGCATTTCGCTCTGGGATCAACTCTGGCCATGAAGCGTGCAGCGCTTGAAGCCATTGGCGGACTGGAGCCCCTTGTGGACTACCTCGCCGATGACTTCGAACTTGGCAGCCGCATCTCTAAAGCCGGCTATGAAGTTGTGCTTGCCGATGTCGTGGTGGAAACCCATCTTCCCGCTTACAGCTTCCGCGAATTTTTCGATCACCAGATGCGCTGGGCGCGCAGCACCCGCGACTCGCGCCGCGCCGGATATATCGGCATCCTGCTCACTTTCGGTTTACCCTGGGCAATGATCGCCGTGGCGCTCGCCGCCGCAGCATGGTGGTCATGGCTGGTGCTGGCTGCTGCCGTTATCCTGCGGGCCGCTGTGTGTGTGCAGGTAGGAGTGAAGGTGCTGCACGATTCGGCCACTGTGCGCCGCCTTGCGCTGGTTCCTCTGCGTGATTTGATCGCCTTCTGGGTATGGTTCGCCAGCTTTGCCGGACACGAGGTCCACTGGCGCGGCGACGTCTTTATTCTCAAGGACGGCAAGATTCGTCCGGCGCACCACCATGCGCCTGTGATGGTCAGCGCTGCGGAGCCGGAGCAGGACAAAGTTTCAGTTCATTCGTAACAATCAGCTTGCCGCCCCATTTGGAAAGCTCACAGTAGCCTGCGCTTTTCACCGAAGCCGGAATGCTGTCTTCTTCCGTCCACAGGAAAATCCGTTTGTCTCCGCGCCACAGCTTGGCAAAAGAATCATCGTCATCAAAAATCGCCGGAGCATCGGGGAAATAAGAGCCATACCAGATGTTGGAATCGCGGCCATTCAGCATGCGCATCTGCACATGCAGGTAATAGGGCAGTGTGGATGCCGCTTCATAATCTCCATTGCTCTCCACCAGGTCGCCAGGCTGAAGCTGCTGCTGGATGGAATCGGCCAGCACCTTCGAAGTAAGAACCGGAGAAAACACCACCAGACCGGCATGCGCCTCATGCAGCAGGGTCACCATCATCAGGGCCAGCACTATGTTTGCTGCAAAGGTGCGGTTGGCGCGGCGCAGAAGCCAGTTGAGAACTGTGCCGGCTGCAAAGGCGATTCCGGTGATCAGCAACGGAACCTTGAACGCACCCAGGGCTTTACCGGTTAAATCAAGAAAGTGTCCAAATGAAAGCCGATAGGCATCAGGATTCTTGGTGAGCAGTTCGGCAATATCGTAATTCGGCGGTGGGGTCTGCGATCGCAGCGCAAAAGCAATCGCGATAAAACCGATAACCACCCCTATCACCATCAACACCACTGACGAGATTCTTCCGCTGCGGCGTTCACGCGAATCCAGCGGTGATGCAGTTTCGCGAGCCAGCCATCCGCCCAGCAGCAGCGCCACTCCGGGCACACCCGGCATCACGTAGTATTCCTGGCGGCTGGAAAAGCTGAAGAACACCAGAATGATCAGCACCCATAGGACAAACAGCAAAGTTCCGCGTTGTTGTGGTGTGAGTCGCGCCCTCATCTCCCGGAGCCGGTATGGCGCCTGCCGTATCGCCTGCGCGATGAAAGCCGTCCACGGCATAAGCCATACCAGCAGCAGCCCCCAGAAGAGCCACAGCGCGACGGTGTCATAGTCCTGTGGGTAACGCTTTTTCAGAAAGCGCAGGAAGTGCTCGTTGACGAAATAAAACCAGAAGAAACCAAGATGGATGACCTGACTGGTGGGGGCCGTGAATTGCCCCTGGGCAGGATTGCGCAGCCCGGCAAGAATATGCCACGGCGCAGCAATCAGCAGAAAGACCAGGAAGCTGGAAACCAGCCGCAGCCTGAGCAGATGGCGCAGATTGCCGGTGAGCAGAAGAAAGACAATGATCGTGCCGATGGGAAAAACCAGTCCGATCAGACCCTTGGTAAGCACATTCAGCGCCATGGTGGCGGCGATGCCCCAGCATAGCCAGCGCGAAGGTTTCTCCTGGTCAAGCGTGCTGAGAAACAAGTCGAATCCCAGGGCCAGCCACAGGCCTACCATCATGTCTGGAATGAGGAAGCGCGTGAAGAAAAACGGACCGACTCCGGTGACCAGCACCAGCGCCGAGTAGAAGCCGCCCTCTTCTCCGTAGATGCGCCGCCCCAATCGGTAAACCACCAGCACCAGCGCCAGCATGCCCAGCGCGATCGGCAAACGGGCACTCCAGTCATGCACGCCAAAAATCTCGAAGCTGGCGGCGATAGTCCAGTACATCAGCGGGGCTTTTTCCAGATAACGGATGCCCTGATCGATGTGCAGCGTGACCCAGTCATTGCGGGTGAGCATCTCGCGCGCCGCTTCGGAGTGAACTGTATCGGCGTCATCCAGCAGCGGCGGCTGAAAGATGCTGCCAATGTAGATCGCGGCCCATATCAGGAGGATCGCAGCGAGAAAAAACTTGCGTTTTCCGGCAACATCACGGATCTCATAACCTGGGGCAGGACCTGACAATGTTTGCGTAGACATGAACTCACTCATTATATTGCCCAGATTTGATCTTCGGCTGAGCTTACTCCGTCTCGCTTTGAGCTTGATCTTCTGCCTGTTTAAAGCGACTGTACCAGTTCCAAAGCTCCGGAAAGTCCACGCTAGGAATTGGATTGCTATCAATGAATTTCGCTTCTAAATACTGAGCCCAGTAAGCCTCACCTGTTCTTCGAGGATGCTTAGCAATCCATGAATCATAGAAATCACGATGTACCTCGTAGTGATGACTATGGATGAATGATTTCCAAGCTCTATAAATCTCGCCCTCCTCCTGAAACGAGATGAATGCTGTTTGTTCAAGATTTCTTTTTCCGCCGCTTCCCCAACCTTTTAGCATCATCTCTTTTGCCTCTGTATCGGTAGCAGGCGCGCTATATCCAAAAACAGTTACCATGAAGGCGTTTTGCAGTGCCCAATTCAGGGCTTTCCATTCAGTCGTTATGAATGTGTTTTCTGAATAATTTTTCTGTCGAATGGGATACAGCAATGGAACTCTTTTGAATGTCTCGCCACATTTGCTGCATCTGGCACCTGTGAGTCCTTTTCTTTTGTCTTGCTCACAAAATCCAATTTTTACATTGCCATGCAGGAATATGAGCTGTGGCAAACTTAAACCAGCATTCACATTCCTGAGCCATGCTTGCAGTAACAGTGGATCCAATTGAATGTTGCAATGACATCATTATCGCGGAGTGACAGAACAAGATGATCGTAAACGGTTGGATAATTGGGGAGCTCCAGTTCAGAAAAATAGCTCTCAATCCTGCTTTGAATTTCATCTATTTTAGAGATGTCACTGTTTTCATAAAGCTCGCTAAAAATATCTTCAAAATTCCTGTCTGGATCCAATCCCCAACTTCTCAATAACGACTTAATATCGAGTACTTCTGTAAAATCGAGCATGAGTGGCAACACTCTTCCATTTTTGTCTCCATTTGGACAGGTTGCCCGGCTTGCTCCTGCTCCCAATAGGATTAAATGGGGCCTTCCCATTGTGACATCCGCTACTTCTTCGTCCACCAAGAACTCGTCGTCTCGTTTCACTTCAACCTCTTAAGACTCGGCATCTCATCTCAACTTCACTTTGTATTATATTGCTGCGAAAAGGCGGCATCTCCCTGCGGTCTGCCGGAATCCCAACTTGTGGGCGCTGCTGCCATCCCTGGCGGGAGGCGCTGAATCTAATAGATCGTAATACGATGCTTATGCCTGCCCTTTCGCACGCTCGCCACAAAGTTCAAAGCATTGTTTCCCGCATGCAACCGTGGGCCATTGCCGAGGCACATGCGCTGCTGGTGAGAATTCCCGTACAACCGCCCAAGGGCGATGCCATTCAGAAATTTTCCGCCCTGGAATTGCCCATCGTGCGCATCACCGATGCCGCGGGGAATTCCGGTGTTGGTTTTGGTTACACCATTGGCCAGGGCGGCAGCACGATTCTGGAACTGATCCGGAAGGAACTGCTGCCCAAGCTGGAAGGCCGCGACTCGCGCCGTATCGGATCCATCTATGACACGCTGCTGAAGAGCGTTCATGCACTGGGGCCGGGCGTGGTGCTGTCAAATGCGCTGGCCGCGATCGATGTCGCCCTGTGGGACCTGAATGCCAGACGCAACAACGTGCCGCTGCATTACATGCTGGGCGGCGCCAAAGATAAGGTTCCGGTCTACAACACTGACGTTGGCTGGCTCAGCCGTGAGTTAGACGAGATGATCGACCTGAGCAAACAGGCGGTGCGGCGTGAAGGCTTTCGCGCCTTGAAGCTGAAAGTGGGTAAACCCGATCTTCAGGAAGATGTAGAACGCGTCGGCAAAGTTCGCAAAGCGGTGGGCGATCAGATCACCATCATGATCGACGCCAACCAGTCGTGGACTGTGGCCGAGGCCATCCGGCGGCTCCAGCCGTTGCAGAAGTTCAACCTGTTCTGGATAGAAGAGCCACTGCCTGCGACCGACATTCAGGGCTATTGCGAACTGGCGAAGCACATCAGCATCCCGCGGGCGGGTGGCGAGAGTATCTACGATCCAACCATCTTCTATGACAACATCCGCCAGGGCGCGCTCGACATTCTTCAGCCCGATATCGCTCGCGTAGGCGGCATCACCGCTGCGATGGCTGTCTGCGGCATGGCCAATGCCGCCAACCTGATGGTGGCGCCGCATGTCTCGCCAGAGCTGAGTCTGACCGTTGCCGCCGCCATACCCACCAGCATCTTTATTGAATACATTCCACAGATGGAGCCGGTGCTCAAGCGCAAGATCAAAATCGAGGATGGCAACGCCATCGCGCCCGACGTTCCCGGCCACGGCATCGAATTTGATGAACAAGCCTTGAGACGTTACGAGGTGAAGCTGTGACGCAGACCATCGAGTTTCATCCGCGTTTCCGTGTTCCGGCAGATAAGACTTTCCCCCGTGACCGCGCCGAGGCCCTGGCCACCGAGCTGCGCAACAGCATAAGCGGTGAGGTGCGTTTCGACGACGGCAGCCGTGCCCTCTATGCTACCGATGGCTCCAACTACCGCCAGGCGCCCATCGGCGTGGTCATACCCAAAACGATTGAAGACGTTATCCAGACAGTTGCTCTCGCCCGCAAGTACAGCGCGCCGATCCTTGCGCGTGGCGGAGGCACCAGCCTTGCCGGGCAGTGTTGCAACGTGGCTGTAGTCATTGATTTTTCCAAGTACCTGAGCCAGATTCTTGAAATCAATCCGCAGGAGAAATATGCCTGGGTGCAGCCGGGAGTGCCGCTCGACCATCTGCGCAACCGCGCCAACCAGTACAACCTCACCTTTGGCCCCGATCCCTCTACGCATGAATACTGCAATCTAGGCGGGATGATCGGCAACAACTCCTGTGGTGTGCATTCCATGATGGCCGGACGCACGGTAGATAATGTGCTGGAACTCGACATCCTCACCTATGACGGTTTGCGGCTGCGCGTTGGCCAGACCTCAGATACCGAGATCAAGCACATCATCCAGCAGGGCGGCCGTCGTGGAGAGATTTATGCCCGCCTGAAAATGTTGCGTGACAACTATGCCGAACTCATACGCCGGCGTTACCCCAAAATTCCACGTCGTGTTTCAGGTTACAGCCTCGACGAACTACTCCCGGAAAATGACTTTCATGTTGCCCGCTCTCTGGTTGGATCTGAATCCACTTGTGCGCTCACGCTCGCGGCAAAGCTGCGTCTGATCGACTGGCCTAAGAAGCGCAACCTGCTTGTCCTGGGATACAAGAGCATCTACGAAGCAGGCGACCACATTCCTGAAGTTCGCAAGTCCCAACCCATCGGTCTCGAAGGGATGGATGACGTTCTCATCAACAACATGAAGCGCAAAAACCTGCACCCGGAAGACATCCAGATTCTTCCTGAAGGCAAAGGCTGGCTGCTGGTGGAGTTCGGCGGGGAAACCAAACAAGACGCCAACGCCAAAGCCCAGGCGCTCATGGCCGCTCTCAAAGGCAAATCCAACGCACCCAGCATGAAGCTCTTCGACGATCCCAGGGAAGAGCAGATGGTATGGCAGGCGCGCGAATCCGGGCTGGGCGCGACCGCTCGCGTGCCGGGGCAGAAAGACACATGGGAAGGCTGGGAGGATTCCGCCGTCCCTCCGGAAAAGCTGGGCGAATACCTGCGTGAGCTGCGCAAGCTCTTCAACAAGCATGGCTACACCAGCCCCGCGCTTTACGGCCACTTCGGCCAGGCTTGCGTTCACACGCGTATCGATTTCGATCTGATCACTGCTGCGGGAATAAAAAACTACCGCTCCTTCGTCGAAGAAGCCGCCGATCTTGTAGTCAGGCTCGGCGGCTCTCTCTCCGGTGAACACGGTGACGGCCAGTCCCGCGGTGAACTGCTGGTGAAGATGTTCGGGCCGGAACTGATTGAGGCCTTCCGCGAGTTCAAGCGCATCTGGGACCCGGAATGGAAGATGAACCCCGGCAAGAAGATCGATCCTTACCGGCTGGATGAAAATCTGCGCCTCGGCGCCGATTACGATCCGCCGCAGGTGCTCACGTATTTTTCGTATCCGGAAGATCACGGCGATTTTGCTCACGTCACGACGCGTTGCGTGGGGGTGGGCAAGTGCAGAAAAGATGAAAAAGGGACGATGTGTCCGAGCTATATGGTCACCAAAGAAGAGATGCACTCCACCCGCGGACGCACGCACCTGCTCTTCGAAATGCTTCAGGGCGATCCCATGAAAGGCGGCTGGCGCAGCGACTCGGTGCGCGAGGCGCTCGACCTCTGCCTGGCCTGCAAAGCATGTAAAGGCGAGTGCCCGCTCAATGTGGATATGGCCACCTACAAGGCGGAGTTTCTCGCGCATTACTACGAAGGGCGGGTGCGCCCGCGTCCAGCCTATGCCATGGGCCTGATCTACTGGTGGGCGCGGCTGGCATCACTTGCGCCGGGACTGGTGAACTTCTTCACCCAGACCCCCGGACTTTCGAACATCGTGAAGGCACTGGCTGGTGTGGCCCAGGAGCGCCGCATGCCCAGGTTTGCCAGCCAGACATTTAAAGAATGGTTCCGCAAGCGCGGTGTATGCAATGAAGGGCAACCACAAGTCATGCTCTGGCCGGACACCTTCAACAACCACTTCCATCCGCGCATTGCCAAAGCCGCCGTGGAAGTGCTGGAGCATGCCGGATATCAGGTCATCATTCCTGAAGCCTCGCTGTGCTGCGGACGCCCTCTCTATGACTTCGGCATGCTGGATACCGCCAAACAGTTATTGAATGAATTATTGCGAACACTGCGGCCACACATTGCCGCTGGAACTCCAGTCATCGGCCTGGAACCCAGTTGTGTCTCAGTCTTTCGCGACGAGATGACCAACCTGCTGCCGAAGAATCTGGATGCAATCCGGCTGAAGGAGCAGACGTTTCTCCTGAGCGAATTCCTGGTGAAGAAGGCGAACTATCATCCGCCGCAGCTCAAGCGCAAAGCCGTGGTGCATGGGCATTGCCATCACAAATCCATTCTCAAGTTCGACTCCGAGCAGGAGCTTCTCAAGCGCACTGGCCTCGACTTCCAGGTGCTCGATTCCGGCTGCTGCGGCATGGCCGGATCATTCGGATTTGAAGCCGAGAAATACGATGTCTCCGTGCAGGTCGGCGAGCGGGTCTTGTTGCCCGCCGTACGCAAGGCCGGTCCCGAGACGTTGATCATTGCCGATGGCTTCAGTTGCTTCGAACAGATTGATGATCTGGTAGGACGCAAAGCCCTGCACATCGCCGAAGTTTTGCAGATGGCGATCCGTGAAGACCAGGGCAGACGCTACAGTGAAGATGACGAAGAAAGCAGGACAAACATTCCAACCGCAGCACTGGTAGGTACAGGCGCCGCACTCGCCGGGATAGCACTGTACTCTATCTTAAGAACAGATAACGCCTCAGCCAACGGATTCAGGAGACCAGCCGCAACAGCATTGCATCCTGATCGTGTCAGCTAAGCAGCGTAGATATAGCCGAGAATACCCTTAGGTCCCTCCCATAACATCTCACGCCTGTTCTGGCTGCGTCCATTAAAGAGATTATATATTTGTGCCCGTGGCTGATTTTATTTTTTTTCCAGCCCGTGGTTGTATTACGATACTTCACGTTATTTGTTTGACATTATGGATGCATATAGGATCAGTGCCGCTTTGCTCAATCTTTTATATGGACTGAATGTGGTCTTATCCTCCTGCTATGAACAACAACTTGGACTATGTAAATGATCAATATCTTTATCTCACATGCACGTGCTGATGCTGCTGTTGCGGAGAGACTGGCTCGCGATCTTAAAAATGCGGGTCACGAAACAAAAATCGATACGCAGCAACTTCGGTTAGGTGACAACACTATCGAGTTTATGAATCAAGGAATTGCGCAAGCAGACGTCATTCTCATCTTGCATTCGCAACATACGCAAAAAACAATTTGGCAGAGAAATGAAGCTGATGCAGCACTTTGGAACGAAATAGCTCAAAAAGGCGGGAAATGCATTATCATTCGCCTCGATGATACTCCTATTCCACCGCTCTTAGGGCTGAAGGTTTACGGTAAACTCGATCCTAGTGATCCTCAAGAATATCAGCAGATCTTAGAAACGCTCTGCAAGGCGATACTTCCAGAAGCCACAGTGTCCTCGATAATTTCCGAAGCCTTTCGAGCTGAAAGTAAAAATCCCTTTCGGCGAGTACGTGCCGAGTACTTTGAAGACCAACCTGACTTGCTTGCCCGCACTTTTGCTCCACATGATGCTCTTAAAATGGGTGCATTGGAGGATGTAAGGCCCTGCTTTCTTGAAGGTTCCCGTGGTACAGGTAAATCAATGCTTTTATTGTCATTGCGAGCACGCAATTTTTTGTCCCGAACGAAGAATTCTTCCCATCACTATCGGCTTTTTGGATTTTATCTGAAGCTCAGCCGCGGTGCAGTTTGCAATGCCGGAATTGTAACTGATCCAAATTCTGATCCAAAAGCCCTCGTTGAAAGAGATGCTGTTCAGATCACAGATATTGGCGCACAGGAGTTAATCATCTGCCTTGCCGAGAGTTTGATTTCCGAGATCACATGTTGTTTACGCCAAAAGCTGCTCGTCTGTGACCATATGAGTGAAAAACTCCTTGTTGAGAATCTTCATTCTGCGTTATTTGGTAATACTAATGAAAGGACCACTGTAATTGAAGACTTGCTGGATAAATTAGCAGATGCACATCGTGATATCTCTGCATTTATTCGTAGGAAGTTTATCTATGGGGAAAATTCACTTGTTCCAGTTACCACTTTCGACTTGGAAACATTTAAAAGAATCATTAAGCTGGTCAGATTTAGCATTCCTATACTGAAAGATACAATGTTTGTTGTGTTGCTGGATGAGTATGAAAATCTTTTTCCTTATCAGCAGCGTGTAGTAAATGGATTTATCAAGTTAGCAGCACCCGAATTTTCGGTTAAAGTTGCAAAGAAGCTGGGTAGTACCGACGTGTCTGGCACAAGCACCGGCCAAGAACTACAAGAAACTCATGATTACACACGTTTGACATTAGTTTATGATGTCGAGGATGCAAGCCAATTGGCAGCCTATAAAGATCTTCTTACGCACATGATCAAGAATATTATGCGCAGTGAAGACCTTAAGGAGATCGAACCAGCGGAATTACTTCCACAAGCGGCGCATCCCGAGATGCCCTTCGAACAAGTTTTAGAGGAAGTTGCAAAATTGTGTAAGACAAGTCCATCCAATATGAGGAACTGGTCAGATGAGAAGATGAAAGAAAAGATTACATACTATGGCGAAGCTGCTATATACCGGCTGCTTTATGGGAAGAAAGGTAGGCGTGTAGAAAAGCGCTTTGCTGGATTTTCAGATTTAGCTTTCGTCAGTTCCGGTGTTATCCGTTATTTTCAGGAAATACTTAGTGTCGCATACCATTTGTCTTATAACACTAATTCGTCCTCTAGTCGGATTATTTCACTGCCGCCTGATAAGCAGTCAAAGGCTGTTCATTTTGTTTCTGAACATAACTTGACTACACTTAGTCGCAATGTGGAAAAGCAAGGAGAAGCCCTGAAATATTTTCTGTTGGATATTGGAGACTGTTTGCGATATAAGCTTTTGCAGCATAACAGTGAGCCTGAAGCCGCAAGGGTCACTATTGAAGATCCCGAGTTGCTAGACCAACCTGAACTGGAACCGTTGCGGAAAATTCTCAATGTTGGTGTACGAGAAGGTGCGTTTCAGACAAAAGAAGGGCGACCTGCATTCAAACCGAAACACCGTTCAGACCCACAACCAGCCGAATTGAATATTTGTCGGATTTATGCTCCCGTGCTACAAATCAGCCCTCGTCTGCGCTGGCGAACTCGTGTCAAATGCAAGTTGCTTCTCGGACTTGTAATTCCTGAGCGACGGTCGGAAGCCCTTCAACAATTGAAATCGGAGATTATGATGTACGATGGAAGCAAGGAGGGGCAACGCGAATTGTTCTGAATATGAAAACTCCGTTTTTGCCCGGTCTTTTACCGAAGAACTGTGTTTTTCTGACCTGCTCAAGTCATGAAGGCAGGTGTCGGGGGATCACTTCTCGAATCGGAGAGTGGCGTCCTGATGCTGTGGTGATTTTCCACTACGATGATCCGAACCCCCGTCGAGAATCCAACCATCAAGCTATGGAGGCCGACTTGTGTGCGGTCGGGATTCAGTCACTTAGTCTTAGAGTCACTGAAGGCAGTGCTGCTAAAAGTCTCCGTGATAATATTACAAAATTAGTTCAGGTTCTAAATCTGCATTCGAACGCGACAATCGTCTTCGATATCTCCGTCCTAACAAAGCGACACCTTTTGATGATGTTCCGTTGGCTTGATGATCAAGAACTTTGGTCGCGCATCATATTTGTCTATACTGAGCCGGAAGATTATGATGTCTCTAGGTATATACCACTATCTTTCGGACTATCGACTGTCCAGCAGATTCCAGGACTTCCTGCGTGTGCAGATTTAAGCCGCCCATTGCACCTCGTACTGTTTCTTGGATATGAGGGTGATCGCGCTCTTGCAGTCTATGAACACGTTCAACCCATGCAAACGACTCTCGCACTTCCTTCTCCGCCGTACAAGCCATCTTGGATAGGTAGGACGGAAGTACTAAATGCAGATCTACTCGCCATTGTGGGCAAGCACCTAGCTGAGAGAGTTGAGCCAATAGATCCAGCTGCTGTTCGTAACTCTCTCGCAAAGATATTAGGGCCAGAAAGCGAACGCAGTCAGTTCTCTCGAGTGATAAGTCCCTTAGGTACTAAGCCGCAAACACTGGGGATATACAGCTATATCCGAAAGTGTATTGATCCACCTGCAATAGTATATGCAAGTCCACTTAGGCACAATCACGAGTTCTTCTCTCATGGAATCGGAAACTCATGGATTCTCCAAGATTGATATGCGTTTGCCTGTTCATTTAGATCGATATCCAGCGAAGATGGTTTCCAAATTGGCGGATGAGCTGGTTATGAGGTATGCATCTAGTGGAACTTCTGTATTGGATCCGTTTTGTGGTTCAGGAGCGATTTTACTCGCAGCTCAAAAGCGTGGTATTCCTACTACTGGCATAGATATTAATCCGGTTGCTCACCTTTTAACTAGAGTCAAGCTAAAGGGGTTTGGTACGGCGTGGGCACATCTCTTAGCTAATAAGTTAGTAGAAACTGCAAAGATGGTTCGGCCGATGCAGATTTCATGGCCACTCAAGAATTATTGGTTTACTCCAGCAACACTAGACAAATTTGAGCGTCTTAGAGCAGCAGCCGTGAAACTTGACCTTGGCTCTAGTCGTGAGGGGGAAGCCCTTCTTCTTAGCTTGGCATTGTCCGTTCGCCTATGTTCAAAGGCTGACCAACGTAGTCCCAAGCCGTTCATTTCACAGCATGCCCGCAATACTCGAAAAGGACGGCACTTTGATCCTTATAGTGTATTAAGCAAAATACTTGAAGAGCTAAGTGAATACTATGGAGATATAAAGCCACTAGCATCTTCACATATCGTTATGGGTAACTTTTCTTCAGAACAATTTGTTTATCCTATTGGCCAGCATTCTCATATAATTACATCTCCTCCTTATATCAATGCGCAAGACTATTTTCGAAATTTCAAGCTCGAACTCTATATTCTTCAGGGCATACTTCCATTCACAGTTGAATCTATTAGAGATCGCTTCATAGGAACAGAGCGCGGAGATCTTCTTGCTGATATTTCGGCCTCTAAGCAAGCAGACAGTCTCCGAGTATTACCGGAACTGAAGAGACTCACGCAGAGAGCACCACGTTTAGGTGCCATCGTACATCGATATATTGTTGATATGGAATATGCTTTCGCCAAGGTCACAAAATATTTATATCCAAATGGTATTTTTGTATTAGTTTGCGGAGATAATTTGATTGGTGGTATTCGTATCAGAACATGGCGGTTACTCAAAGAAATGCTCGAAGCGAGAGGGTTCCACCTCTTCGACTGGTATTCAGATCGAATTGAAAATCGGATGCTTGCGCCGAAACGTTGTGGGCACAAAGGACTTATCAAGGAAGAAGTTATCTGTGCATTCACAACGCACTAATTTTCCGCTGCAAAAGCAGATTTATTTAAGAGTCACTCCAATTCGAGTTTACGCCGCCCGCGTCTCGCCACCCAACAACGTCAGCACCTCGCCCGTGATGTAGCTCGAATCTGCTTCGGAAGCGAAGAATACATACGCCGGGGCTACTTCCTCCGGTTGGGCTGGACGTTCCATGGGAGTATCTTTGCCGTGCTCGCCTGCTTTCTCCGCAGGTTTATCGGCTATGTTCAGCGGCGTCCACACCGGGCCGGGCGCGACGCAGTTCACGCGAATGTGCCTCTCCACCAGGTTCTGCGCCAGCGATTTGGTGAACGCATGAATTGCGCCCTTGGTGGCCGAGTAATCCAGAAGCTGCTTGCTGCCTTCAAGTCCGGTAATTGATCCTGTGTTGATGATGGCGCTGCCCGGTTTGAGATGCGGAATGGCGGCCTTCGCCATGTAGAAATACCCAAAGATGTTGGTGCGGAAGGTCTTCTCGAATTGTTCTTCGGTCAGCTCTTCAATCGATTCCTGGTGCTGCTGGAAAGCAGCATTGTTTACCAGAATGTCGAGCCTTCCCAATTCATCGACCGCTTGCTCCACCGCATCACGGCAGAAATCCGGATCGCTCACGTCACCAGGAATCAGCAGGCATTGGCGTCCTTCAGCTTCGACGGCGTCGCGGGTCTCTTCCGCATCGCGCTGCTCTTCTTTCAAGTAGACGACGGCCACATCAGCACCCTCACGCGCATAGAGAACGGCTACGGCCCGGCCGATGCCGGAATCTCCGCCGGTAATCAAAGCAACTCTGTCTTTGAGCTTGTCTGCGCCTTTATAACGGGAAGCTTCGTACCTGGGACGCGGCTCGACTTCGGCTTCCAATCCCGGATGCTCCTGGTGCTGCTTCGGAAATGGCGGTTTGGGTTCTCGCTGCGGCGACTTGGGCTCTTTCGAGAACGCCACGAGTTTGCCTTTCTTCTCCTGTTTGGCAGCGCCTTTCTTCTGGGTAGCCGTACGCTTTGCAGCCATTGTTCCTCCTGTTAACATTCTCCCGCGCAGCCGAGGGCGGTTGTGTTCCATAAAATCTTTAGTTTGTTCCGCCTCTGCGTTCTCTGCGGTTAAACGTTTTTGCCAGCAGCTAGAAGCTAACAGCGAGTAGCTGTATTCATGCGATTTCGCCCAACTGGTTGTAGCGTTTGGCGGCGCGCTTGCCCAACGCGGTCAACGGAGAGCGCGTAACTACTGTCTGGCTCTGGTGACCCGGCTTCTTGTCGGTTGAACCATCAGCATTGGGCAGCATCTGATTGACCATGGCCAGCGCTTCAGAGACCAGTCCCGGCGCAGCTCCGTGGACGCGGGCCAGCAGGTTCGCCTGCCAACTGATGACCTTCTCTGCTTGGTTGCGCCTTGTAGCATCCACGATCTGCCGCGCCGCGCGTTCCACTGCGATGGAGAACATGGGATTGGTCCCGCTCAGGGCGAACCAGGTGTACTCAGCCTTCTGCTTGCCTTTGAAAAACGCATTCAGGTGCGACCCGGTACGCATTAGACCCGGTACCACCGTGGTCACATTGATCCCAAACCTCTTCAGTTCAGCATGAATACCTTCAGAGAAGCCTACAGCCGCGAACTTGGCGCATCCGTAGGGAACAAGATGGGGGACGCTGACCTTCCCTCCGACCGAGGTGATGTTCACGATGCGGCCCTGGCCGTTCTGAATCATCTGCGGAAGCACTGCCAGCGTGGGATAGACGACTCCCCAGAACATCACGTCCATGGCTTCCTTGAAATCCTCAACTGTCTGTGAGAGCAGCGGGCCTGCCGCGATGATTCCGGCATTGTTCACCAGCACGTCAATATTGCCGAAGTGCCCGCGGGTCACGTTGACCAGATGTTCGACTTGTTCCTGACTGGCAACATCACAGGGCACGGCCACCACTTCCACCCCCAGCCGCTCCACTTGCTGCCGGGCGCGCACAAGTTCATTTTCATTGCGGGCGCAGATAGCGATATTGCAGCCCTGCCGTGCAAACTCTTCCGCCAGCGCCAACCCCAGTCCGCGCGAACCCCCGGTAATCAATACAGTCTTGCCATAAAGATCCTGCGGACGAAAGCTGCGGACATATCTGTAAGCGCTTCGGCCCGCCAGGAACAGACCTACACCAGTAGCCAATCCCACGACAGTTGCTGCTGCCGCTCCACCCAGGGCAACTTTGCTTGCGGTTCTCATTACATCCACCTCTTCTTATTGCTGGATTTTTCACAGTGGCCGGCAGCAGCCTCCACCCTAGCCATTTTTGCATTGCTGTTCCGATGACCCGATTTCCCGATGAGTCGATTTTCAGATCTCCCGATCACCCGATCTCCTAGCTCGCCAACTGCAGTTCAGTCCTGACTTCGGTCGCCGGTGTGCTCACCTGCAGCTTTTCTCCCAGCACGATGAATTTCTCTCTCCACGCCCGCCGGCCATCGGTGCTGGCCGCGATCTCCGGATAGCTATTGCGGAGTATGACGTAGTAGGCGTTCTGCGCCTCCCAGTAATCCACGGCAAATGAAAACATCTGCATTACAGTTACGAACACAACAATCCGTTCCAGCAGTTCGGCATTTTGCGGATCTCTTCGCAGACGGCGCATCAGCCGGTTGAGGCTATTGCGCGCCGCATACGCCAGGCCTGTATCATCCAGGCGCACGCCTTCACGCTTCACCAGTTCCATCAGCATGGCCAGGCGCATGGTATCCGGCGGATCGGCCTCCAGGGACCGGCGCAGATCGCTGTTCAAAACAAATTCAGCGGTGATCCGCAACACCTCCGGCACCGGCTGGTTCATGTCTTTCAAGAAGTGCAGAATCGGGCCATTGCGCTGATAGATTTCCCGGTAGTGAGATTCGACGTCCTGCAAGGTGCGGCCCAGAATGATGTCGAGAATACGCTTCTGCTCGTCTTTGAACAGCGATTTGAGTGAGTACTGGAGTCCATCGAAATACTCGTCAAGCAGCCGCAATGTTTCGGGAAGATCGCCGCTGGAAAACGCTGGAACTGTTTCCGCCACGACTTGCTGGTACTCCTCTTCTCCATTGGCGTCACGCACCCCGGCGTGCAAGACCTGCTCCCCCGAATGGACTACACCAAAAACCAGGTCGCGGCATTCGCGTGTGATCTGCGAGGTCACGCGAATGCTTCCGAGTCCCAGCCTGGCCGGGGTCACGGCCAGCTTGCGGTAATCCTGAATCTTGATGTCATAGCAGAACTTGGGTGACTGCTCGTCAAGCTCTTCAAACAGCGAACTGATAGCGAAATGGGCTCCCACTTTGCACAGGTCGATGATGGCCGGCTTCACCCACAGGCGATAAATCTGCGCAGCATCTGAGTATTCCGGAATGTTGCTCCTGGCTTCAGCAAGAAGCTTCAGGAATTCCGGCTCCAGGTCTTCTCCTGTGATCTCCAAAACCAACTGAATCACGCGCGCTGCATACTGGACAACCTGTGCCGTCTCAATGCCGCTGACCTCATCAAAAAACCAGCCGCAGCTCGTATACATGAGCATGGCGTGGCGCTGCATTTCCAGGAGCTTCAGCACGGCGACCGTTTCATCGTTCTTAAGCTGCCGCTTTGAGTGTTTTTCGAAGAACATCCACAGGCTCTCGGGCGAGCGGTCGAGGATCACGTCAATGTAGTCATTGCGTGCCTTCCATGGATCGTGCAGCAGGCCAGCCACATGGCGCTCAAACAGCTCAGCCGCGCGGTCACGCAGAGTATCGAGGGCTGCGCGCAGCGGCCCCCGCCACTGCTGGTTCCATCCTTCGCGCCCGGAATTGCAGCCGCAATCGCTTCGCCAGCGCTCCACGCCATGCGAACAGCTCCAGGCGGTGTTCTCAACGATCTGCACCTCATGGGTCGGTGGAAACTTTTCCAGGAACTCACCATAATTTGTGAGCCGCGTGTCCACCTGCGACTCGATGGAATGCAATGCGAAGACCAGCGCCATATCGCCGTAGCGGTGGTGATGTCCGTAAGTTTCGCCGTCAGTGGCAATGTGCATGAGCTGCGGCCAGTGCCGGGCATCAGAGAACCCGCTTTTCAGGCGGGCGGCGAACTGCTCACCACTGTTCAACAACTTCTCGAAAGCCACCGCCTGGGAGATAGGGCCGTCATAGAAGAAGAGGTTAATGCGGCGTCCTGAAGGCAGCTTCTGCAGATAAGCGCGAGTAGGATCAATCCGGCCACCGCTCACATCTTTCCATGCTCTTCCACCCACTGCTTTGCGAATCTTGCCTGCCTGGTGGGGCGCGAGAATGGTGTACTTGATGCCCAACTCAGCCAGCATGTCGAGGGTTTGAAGATCAACCGCCGTCTCCGGTAGCCACATCCCTTCCGGGTAGCGGTCAAAACGCTTCTGAAAATCCTGGATGCCCCAGTAGATCTGCGTGAATTTGTCGCGGCTGTTGGCCAGCGGCAGGATCATGTGGTTATATGCCTGCGCGATGGCGGAGCCGTGTCCGGAAAAACGTTTCTGGCTTTCCTTGTCAGAGCTGACGATGCATTGATAGGTCTCGAACTCGTTCTCTTCCATCCATGAAAGGAGTGTAGGCCCGAAGTTGAAGCTGATGCGGGAGTAGTTGTTCACGATCTCGTCGATCAGCCCTTTGGGATTCAGGATGCGCGAAGCGCAGTTGGGCGCGTAGCATTCGGCAGTGATGCGCGCATTCCAATCGTGATAAGGGTAAGCCGAGTCCTGCCGTTCCACAGCTTCCAGCCAGGGATTTTCCCGTGGCGGCTGGTAAAAATGGGCATGAATGCAGATATAGCGTTCCATGGGAGACGAAGGGCAAACGAGCAAACCGGTTCGCAAGTTTGGATGAGAATGACAGCCGTGGTGGTGCCTCAGGAAGCAAATTAAACACCCTTAATGAATGCCGAAAGCAATGGTGCCACGCGAACCGCTCTATTCAAATCTCTCATTTGCTATCTTCGCGTCCCTGGTGTTCTTTGCGGTGAATTGAAATCCCTGCTTCCATGGGTTGAAAATACATCTATGTCTACTCTTACGGCAGCGCTTTCCACTTATGGATTCATCCTCAATGGCCGCCCTGTTGATCAAGGGCCGAGCGGACCGGTGCGCTCCCCTTATTCCGGTGAGCCGACAGCCTATGTGGTCACCGCCACCCGCGCCCAGGCCGAAGAAGCCATTACCGGCGCGGTCAAGGCTTTTGAAGTTACTCGCAAGCTTCCCGGATATGAACGGCAACGGGTGCTGCAGCAGGTTTCGCAACAGATTGCAGCGCATACCGAAGACTTTGCCCGCATGATGGCGCTGGAAGCAGGCAAGCCGCTCAAGACGGCACGGGCCGAGGTAGCACGCGCTGTCTTCACCTTCCAGGTGGCGGCCGAAGAGAGCACCCGGATCAATGGAGAATATCTCCCGCTCGATGCTTCCGATACTGCGAAAGGGCGCTGGGGAATCGTCCGGCGCTTCCCGCTGGGGCCGATCTCGGCTATTACGCCGTTTAATTTCCCTCTGAATCTTGTGGCCCACAAAGTGGCGCCTGCCATCGCCGCCGGATGCACCATGGTGCTGAAACCCGCCGCACAGACCCCGGTCTCAGCCCTCATGCTGGCGCGGCTCATCCATGAAGCCGGGTGGCCGGCGGGAGCCCTGAATGTGCTGCCCCTTTCCAATGACGATGCCGCACCTTTAATCGAAAACGTCCGCATGAAAATGCTCACCTTCACCGGAAGCAGCGCGGTGGGTTGGGAACTCAAAAAGAAAGCTGGCAAGAAACGGGTCACGCTGGAGCTGGGCGGGAACGCGGCCGTGGTAGTCCATAGCGATGCCGATCTCGAATATGCCGCCGAACGTTGCGTGACCGCCGGGTTCAGCTACTCCGGACAAAGCTGCATTTCCGCGCAACGCATTCTGGTACACGAAGCTGTCTTTGACCGTTTTCTCGAATTGCTGCTGCCCCGCGTGCAACGCCTGAAAACCGGCGATCCGCTGGAAGAGAGTACAGACATCGGGCCGCTTATTCGTGAGGCCGATGCCATTCGCGCCGAAAACTGGATCAAAGAAGCGCTGGCCGCCGGAGCCAAGCTGCGGTGCGGCGGAAAGAGACACGGCTTCATCATCGAGCCCACCATTCTCACCAATACCCGCCCGGACATGAAGGTGAACTGCATGGAGGTGTTTGCCCCGGTGAAAACCGTGGAGCCTTACCGTACCTTTGCTGAAGCCATGCAGCGCGTGAACGACTCTCCGTTTGGACTGCAAGCTGGTGTGTTCAGCCGTGACATGCAACTGGTGTTTCGCGCCTTCGAAGAAATCGAAGTCGGCGGCCTCATGGCCAATGATGTGCCTACCTTCCGCACCGACCAGATGCCCTATGGTGGCGTGAAAGATTCCGGCATGGGCCGCGAAGGCCTGCGCTACGCCATCGAGGAAATGACCGAACCCAGGCTGCTGGTTCTGAATCTGAGGTGATTACGCCGCAATACTCTTCATATTTTGAATTCAAAATCGCGACCGCCTCGGCTCAATTCAATTCACCGTCCACAGAGTCCACTTCGTCCACATAAAGGGTGGCCAAGGCAATTTTTTGTCCTTCTTGAAAAGGGCAAGTCAGCTTGCAGCGGAAGCTCGGAACCCCTTTACAATGGAGTCTCTTTTTCCGGAGGTCTCGTGCGTTTCCCCCTGCTCCGTCTGCTGATCTGGCTGCTGATCTGCCTGCCGATCCTCACATACGCACAGACACCTCCGCGCATTCTTTCCGGTACAGTCCGCGACTCGCTGGGCGCAGTTATCCCGGGCGCGCGCATCACAGCGCAGGCTGCCGGCTACAGCCAGACCGTTATCAGCCGCAATGATGGATCGTTTCGCATTGAAGAAGTTCCCGGCGAAAGCGTAACTGTGACTATAGCTGCACCGGGTTTCGCCAAACTGGTCAAGCCGCTCCCCGCTGGACAAGACCGCCTTGATATCGAGTTATCACCCGCGCCTGTATCCGAGCAGGTAGTAGTGACCGCCAACCGGCTTGAGACCAGCCTCGACGAAACCGCCCAAAGCATCGATGTGCTCTCGCGCCAGCAACTTCAAACTACCGCTGCCGAAGCCGTGGATGATGCTCTGCGCCAGGTGCCCGGCTTTACCCTGTTTCGCCGCTCCGGCAGCCGCAATGCGAACCCTACCGCACAGGGCGCATCGCTGCGCGGCGTGGGAGCCAGCGGGGCCAGCCGTGCCCTGGTTCTGTACGAAGGCATTCCCTTGAATGACCCATTCGGTGGCTGGGTGTACTGGGGACGGGTTCCGCGCGGGGCGATCAGCTCTATTGAGGTGCTGAACGGGGGCGCATCAAGTCTCTACGGCAGCGGCGCTCTTGGTGGAACGATCAACTTACTTCCAATCCTTCCGGAGCGCCCTCTTTTGCTGGCCGAGATTTCGGGAGGCAGCATGAGCACTCCGGACCTTTCTGCCGCAACCTTCTGGAATAAAGGCCAGTGGGGCGTCGGTACCGATGGAGAGGTTTTTCGCACCGGAGGGTATATTCTGCTGCCTGAAAATCTGCGCGGCAGCGTGGATACCCCGGCCAACTCTTATCACAGCACCGCCCAGGCTACGGTGCAACGCCGGCTTGGACCAGGACAGATGTTCGTGGCCGGCTCTATGTATGACGAGTCACGCAACAATGGCACCCGGCTTCAGATCAATGACACGCAGCTATGGCAGGTGAACGGTGGCTTTGACTGGTACAGCCCCGCCGCCTTTCTTCAATTCCGCGGCTACGGCTCCGGCCAGAGCTACAACCAGACATTCTCCTCGGTTGCCGCTGACCGCAACAGTGAGTCGCTGGTACGCGCCCAGCATGTGCCCGCGCAGCAGATCGGCAGCAGCTTCACGCTTTCACTCCACGCAGGCAGCCGTAATCTCCTCGTAGGCGGCGCCGATGTCCGCAATGTGAGCGGCTTCAGCAATGAACTGGTGCTGGTGTCGTCACTGCCTAATTCTCAGGTCAGCGCGGGCGGCCATCAGTTATCCTCTGGGATTTTTCTTCAGGATGACATCCAGATACACCGCCGGCTGCTGCTCACGGTGGGCACGCGTTACGATAACTGGAACAACTACGAGGCGCAGAGCCAGACCAAACCTCTGGTGCGCACCGTCAAGCCTGATTTCACCGTCTTTCCCGATCAGAGCGAGCACGCTTTCAGCCCACGCGCTGCCCTGCTCTTCAAAGCCACAGATCACGTCAGTTTAAATGTTTCGGCTTACAGGAATTTCCGTGCGCCCACACTCAATGAGTTGTATCGCGCTTTCCGCCTGGGCAATGTGCTCACCCTGGCAAACTCTCAGCTTCAGTCCGAGCGGTTGCAAGGCGTTGATTCAGGTGTGAATGTTTTCCTGAAACGGACGCGCCTCTATGCCACCGTCTTCCACATGGAAGTCTCAAACCCGGTTTCTAACGTCACGCTGAGCAGCACGCCGCAACTGATTACCCGCCAACGGCAAAACCTGGGTCAGACCCGCTCACAAGGCCTGGAAGCAGGATCGGAATGGCACTTCAATCGCATAGAGATTGGAGCAGGTTACCAGTTTGTCGATGCTACAGTGGCCAGCTTTCCTGCCAACCGGCTTCTGGAGGCACTGGAACTGCCGCAGGTCGCCGCTCACCAGTTTACGTTTCACACCAGCTACATCATGCCCCAAGGCTGGACCTTTTCGGTGCAGGGCCGTGCCTCCAGCCGCCAGTTCGATGATGACCTGAACCAGTTTCCGCTGGATGCTTTCTTCCAGCTTGATAGCTATGTTTCCCACCGTCTGCACAATGGAGCTGAAATATTTGCCGCTATCGAAAACCTGGCCAACTCGCGCGTGGTGATTGCCCGCACACCGCTGGTGAACTTGGGCCCGCCCATCTTCGTCCGGGCAGGCATACGGCTGCATTTTGAATAGAAGAATATTCAGCGCGTGATCAGGTCTATGCAGTCCTGCTTCTCACCCTTCCCTGGCTCCAGTGGCAGGGATGGTGGGCTTGGATTTTGGCGCTTCTCCTGGTCCTTGAGATCGTCCTGACGATGTGGGACTTCGTTGTGGAGGACACCACCCGCAAACCGCTGGGTGGAGTGTACTCGGACGAGCGGGTCATGCATGGGCTGCTGGGCGTACTTTATGGCCTCTTTCTCGCAGCACTGATTCCTATGCTCCTCGAATGGCGGCTCTCCCCCAGTGGGTTCAGCCCCCAGCATCTGCCTGCTTCGGCATGGCTGCGGCAGAGCTTGTTGGTTATGGGCATTCTTGCCTTCTTGTCCGGGCTGCGCGATCTGCTGGCTGCCTGTGGAATACCCGGAAGCTCTTGGCCATGGTCTCAGGCGTCCCGGCATTCTGACCGAATAGCAAAGAGCAGGTCTGCTTACGGTAACCTAAACCCAACAACAGATGACAAGCACAAGTAACGGCCAACTGACTGAATCTAAATGGAATAAAATTAAAAACTTCTTCTTGACAATGATACACTCATATTTTATGCTTCTCCTGTACTAATGACTGCATCCAATGCAGTGAGATCAAAACTGAGGTTCATTGGAGGAACTGAACAATGACGATGATTACCCGAATTGACCCTTTCCGCGAACTGGCTAACCTGTTCGAGAATTTCGCCGAAGGCACCCCGACCGGCAAGGCCCAGCTCATGGCAGGCACCTTTGTTCCGCCGGTGGACGTTTACGAGGACGAGCACAAGCTGGTGCTCAAGCTCGAAATCCCCGGCGTGAACGACGAAGACCTCGACATCCGCATCGAGAACAATCTCCTGGTGGTAAAAGGCGAGCGCAAATTCGAAAAAGAAGAGAAGGAAGAGAACTTCCATCGGATTGAGCGCCGCTATGGCTCCTTTGAGCGCAGCTTCCGTCTGCCCAACACCATTAACGGCGACAGCGCGGAGGCCAACTATGACAAGGGCATCCTGAGTGTAACGCTGGTGAAGCGTCCGGAAGCCAAGCCCAAGCAGATCAAGGTTGGCGCTGGCAACGGTCAGAAGACCCTGCAGGGCTAGGGCTGCTAATGATCGCTAAACTGATCATTAGCAGTATCAGCGTCAGCGATTCGCTTGCGAATCGCGGGCCTTTAAGCCTGTCCTGAGGCAAGCTTGCGTAGCCGAAGGATTCATCGCGTCAGCGATGAATCCGAAATGGAAGGGAATGAGGAACGGGAGATGTTTTTAGTCTCCCGTTTTTCTTTGATTCGCAAATTGTCTGGGCCAACATTATGTATGGTTGGGCAATCAAGAAGATTTAGGAGTTAAAAACAACATGGCAATCCGCTGGGACAAATTCACGATCAAGGCGCAGGAGGCATTTCAGCACGCGAGTGATCTTGCCTCGCAGCATGGCAACCCTGAACTGCTGCCCGTCCACCTGTTAGTAGCGCTGACGCAGGACCGCGAAGGTATTGTCGTGCCGGTGCTGCAAAAACTGGGCGCTAACCCGGCGGTAATTGAGGCGCGGGCCATGGAGCGCGTGGAAGCTCTGCCAAAAGTCTCGGGCAGCGGCGCGAACCAGCCGCATCTCTCCAACGAGTTGCAGAACGTGCTTGATCAGGCATTCAAAGAGGCGGACAAATTCAAGGACGAATATGTCTCCACCGAGCATTTGCTGCTGGCTCTTACCCAGAGCAAGGGCGATGCCCAGAAAATGCTGGCTGCTGCTGGCGTGGCTTACGATGCTGTCCTGAAGGCGCTTACTTCAGTGCGCGGGTCGCAGCGAGTGACCGACCAGAATCCCGAAGGCAAATACCAGGCGCTGGAGCGCTATGCCAAAGACCTGACCGAACTGGCGCGCCGGGGCAAGCTCGATCCCGTGATTGGCCGCGATGAAGAAATCCGCCGCGTGGTGCAGGTGCTTTCCCGCCGCACCAAGAACAATCCTGTATTGATCGGCGAACCGGGCGTGGGCAAGACCGCCATTGTGGAAGGCCTGGCACAGCGCATCATCTCCGGTGACGTTCCGGAAATCCTGAAGAACAAGCGTGTGGTGGCCCTCGATCTGGGCTCCATGCTGGCGGGCGCCAAGTATCGCGGCGAGTTTGAAGACCGCCTGAAAGCCGTGCTCAAGGAAATTGAAGACTCTCAGGGCCAGATCGTTCTCTTCATTGACGAATTGCATACGCTCGTAGGCGCAGGTGCTGCCGAAGGCGCAATTGACGCCAGCAACATGCTTAAACCGGCGCTGGCCCGCGGCGAGTTGCGTGCCATCGGCGCAACCACGCTGAACGAATACCGCAAATACATCGAGAAAGATGCCGCGCTGGAGCGCCGCTTCCAGATCGTCTTTGTGGGCGAGCCCAACGTGGAGGACACCATTTCGATTTTGCGCGGCCTCAAAGAACGCTACGAGGTGCATCACGGGGTCCGCATCAAGGATTCGGCGATTGTCGCGGCGGCCACGTTGTCACACCGCTACATCTCGGACCGTTTCCTGCCCGACAAGGCCATTGACCTGATCGACGAAGCTGCGGCCTCGCTGCGCATCCAGATTGACTCCATGCCGACTGAAATCGATCAGCTTGAGCGCAAAGCGACTCAGCTTGAAATCGAAAAGCAGGCGCTGAAGAAAGAGGACGATCCGAATTCGCGCGAGCGCCTGGCGGCGGTGGAACGCGAATTGGCCCAGATTCGCGAGCAGGCCAACACGCTGAAAGTGCGCTGGAAACAGGAGAAGGAGAGCATTACCCGGCTGCGCCAGGTCAAGGAGCGCATCGAGCAGTTGAAGATCGAAGAGCAGCAGGCCGAGCGCAAGGGCGACCTGGAGCGCGTGGCAGCCATCCGTTACGGAGAGCTGCGCCAGTCCGAAGATGAACTGGCCAGGCTCAGCCGGCAGGCGGAGAACAAGCAGGGCCGCATGCTCAAAGAAGAAGTGGATGAAGAGGACGTGGCCAAGATCGTCTCCAAGTGGACCGGCATCCCGGTTTCCAAGATGCTGGAAGGCGAGGTGAAGAAGCTGGTCACCATGGAAGAGCGGCTGCGCCAGCGCGTAGTCGGACAAGATATGGCGCTGGCCCGCGTGGCCAATGCCATCCGGCGTTCACGCGCAGGATTGAGTGATCCCAATAAGCCGATCGGCTCGTTCATCTTCCTGGGGCCGACTGGTGTTGGCAAGACCGAACTGGCGCGCGCGCTCGCGGAATTTCTGTTTGACGACGAGCACTCCATGGTGCGCATCGACATGTCGGAGTATATGGAGAAGCACGCGGTGGCCAGGCTGATCGGCGCGCCGCCGGGATATGTGGGCTACGACGAAGGCGGGCAGCTTACCGAAGCTGTGCGCCGCCGGCCTTACTCCGTGCTGCTGTTCGACGAGATCGAGAAGGCGCATCCGGATGTCTTCAATATCCTGCTGCAGATTCTTGACGATGGCAGGCTCACCGATTCCAAGGGCCGCACTGTGGATTTCAAAAATACGGTGATCATCATGACCTCAAATATTGGAGCCACATACTTGCAGGCGGAAGGCGTAAGCTCGCCCGAAGCTTTTGCCGAAGCTACTGATCATGTGATGGAAGCGTTGCGGCAGCACTTCCGTCCGGAGTTCCTGAACCGCGTGGACGACATTATCGTGTTCAGCCCGCTAGGCGAAGAGCAGCTCACGCATATTATCGAACTGCGGCTGGACGATCTGCGCAGGCTGCTGGCCGACCGCAAGATCACCATCGAGCTGACTCCGGCGGCCAAGGAACTGCTGTTCCTGGAAGGCTATGACCGCGCTTATGGTGCACGTCCTCTGAAGCGCGCCATCCAGCGGCTGGTGCAGGACCCGCTGGCGTTGAAGATCTTGGAAGGCGAGGTGCGTCACGGCGATCACGTGGTGATTGATGCTGATATACCGCATCGCCAGATGACCTTCAAAGTCAGCGAACGCCACGCACCAGAACCACAGCGCGTAGCGTAATTACAATCCAATCTTCATTGAAGGCGCAGCCGCAAGCTGCGCCTTTTTTTTGGTTTATCTGCGCAAATCCATTCATCAGCGTCATCAGCGGTACGGGTTTTTGCCAACCCTGTCCATCTCCACTACGTCTCACCTTTCAGGGAGGACAAGAATGGCAAGCAAGAAGAAATCGAGCGGCGGTTCGAAGAAGAAATCCGGCGGACGCAAGTACAGCAAGAAGGCCGGCGAGGAAGTTCGCACAGAGATGCACCACATGCGCTCCGGCAAGCACAAGGTGAAGAACCGCAAGCAAGCCATTGCCATCGGGCTATCGAAGGCCCGCAAGAAAGGCGCAAAGGTTCCGAAAAAGAAATCTTCTGGCCGGAAGAGCTAGAGCAAAACGATAAATTTTATGGAGCGTGGCCGCCCTCGGCCGCGCGGGATGAATGCAGGTAGGCGCCGGGATATCTGCGCGCCACTGCCATATTCAAGGGGAGCAATCGTGTCAGAACTTCATGCCGTGATTTTCGATATTGACGGCACACTCACCGACTCCGTCGATATCCATGCGCTTGCCTGGCAGGAAGCGTTGCGTCACTTCGGGCATGAAATCCCCTATCTGAAGATCCGGCAGCAGATCGGCAAAGGCGGCGACCAGCTTCTGAAGACGCTGCTCTCCGAAGAAGACCTGAAGGGTCACGGCGAGAAGCTGGACAAGTATCGCGGCGATCTTTTCAAGCGCAAATACATGAAGCAAATTCGTCCATTCTCGCTGGTGCGTGAGCTGTTCGAGCGCATTCGCCAGGATGGAATGAAGATCACTCTGGCTTCGTCTGCCAAAGAGGATGAAGTCGCGGAATATAAGAAGCTGCTGGAGATAGCCAACCTGGTGGACGAAGCCACTTCCGCCGATGACGCCGGACAGACCAAACCTTGTCCCGATATCTTTGAAGCCGCACTGCAGAGACTGGGGAATCCACCGGTGGAAGAAGTGATCGTGATTGGCGATTCACCCTATGACGCACAAGCGGCCTCTGCGCTGGACATACGCTGCGTGGGCGTTCTGAGCGGAGGGTTCAGCGAAGAAGAGCTGCGAGAGGCCGGATGCGTGGCGATATTCCGTGGCCCGGCAGAGCTCCTCGCGCGCTTTGACGAATCACCTCTCAAGCACCTGCTGCAGAAGGCAGCCTGAAGCAGCCCTCGTCAACTCTGATAAACTTATTGATACCAGCCGTTGCGGAGAGGTGTGTGAGCGGTTGAAACAGGCGGTCTTGAAAACCGCTGTACCCGAAAGGGTACCGGGGGTTCGAATCCCTCCCTCTCCGCCACTTAACTGTTTATTTAAAGCTTGAACCCCAGCTTGCTTATTCGTCCTTTTCATCATTGGGCGCATGGCAAGTCACTGCAAATGGAGGCTTTGCTCGATTGCTATGACGGAGAATGGCACATTCGACACCAATCATGCATTCTTGTATTAACAGAGGGAGGGCAATTTTTCCTCTATCCACCAGAGTGTAGAATTAAGATGAGATGATTCTCCTTGAGACAACTCAGAATGTTCCCTTTAACGCTGACGGAAGATGGAACAATTCGTGTCACCGGATCTCAGGTCGCCCTCGAATCGGTGGTATATCAATATCAACAAGGGAATACCGCTGAGGCGATTCTCGAAAGCTTTCCTTCAGTAAAGCTCCCCGACATTCATGCTGTCATCAGTTGTTACCTGAATCACCGCGACCAAGTGGACGAGTACCCGCACGATCAGCAGAAGAGACGCACACGGCTCGCGAAGGCATCGAGTCCGATCCCGCATATAAAGCCCGATTCAGTGAATTGCATACCCGGATCAAGTCTCGCGTGGGTACACAGTATCGAGCTATAGATACCGCGCGTGCCTCGCTTTTGATCGATCACGATTTCAATGAACGTATTCTCCGAGGCCTGAAGTCACGTGTCAAAATTGATGCAGTGCGGACGCGCGCTGTTGGTCTGGCCCACAAACCGGATCCGGGATTACTTTCCTGGGCTGCTGGTCAGTTCACGATCTGCAAACAATGCCCACGTTTCGCAAACCGCGCCAAAAGCGCCGAGCGCCTGTTCCTTCTTAGAGGAGGAACGAGGAACAACGTACAGTTGCTCCTCCTTGTTGTCTGCCGGTCTCTATTGAAGCCTGGCACAACGCAGCAAGACGGTGCTGCTGTTTCCTCCACCGATGGTGCAGTGAACACCCGTTGCTGAGCTAGCATTGGGTATAAGCCAATTGATCCAGGTTGCCGCGAAAATCGGGGAATTCTGCGCATTGATTACATTATCAAAACCTGCCCTGCAGGAAGCAGTGATGACCAGATAACCGGATGGACAGCTTACATCGATAGGAGCATTGTAGTTCTGAGCAACGGTAATCAGGTTCAATATCTGAGAAGGACCTGGAGGGCCTTGTGGCCCTGTTGGACCCTGCGGCCCAGCCGGCCCAATGGGTCCCTGCGCTCCTTGCGGTCCCGGCTGACCAGGAACGCCTGAAGGGCCTTGTGGCCCTGTTTGTCCTTGTGCTCCTTGCTGAGCCAGCAGCGACCACTGGTTTGGGCTGATGTCTGGCTGCTGAGCAGTATTTTCTGCAATAGCAATAAAGCTGGATCCGTTGAATGAAACAGCATCACCTATGCTGTACGTGATTGTACTCGACCAAAGCCCCTTGAACATGACGGGAGGGCCTTGAATGCCTTGCAGACCAGAGGATCCCTGCATTCCAGCAGGGCCAGCCGGCCCAATCGGACCTTGCGGGCCGGTTGGCCCCATCGGCCCTGCTGGCCCTTGAGGTCCCGATGGTCCCGGGGTTCCGGCACCACAAGTACAAGAGGTAATCGGACTAATTGAGAAATCATCCCAGTAGGCAATAACGTTGGGTGGGCGAAAGGCAGGGCCGGACATCCCTAAATCAACAGAGTCATACTGGTAATCACCGTTTGCGGTGAACACCTGGCTTCCATCTATCGAAAGAGAAATACTGGTGGCGCAGATATCAATTACAAACTGGTGCCATCCTGTGGTTCTGGCAATGTTGGTGGTGCTCGTCTGTGGAAATGACCCGCAGTTTGCATTCGGTCCCTGCCCTACATTTGTGTTGTAGTTGAACAGATAGGCGCTGTAGCAAAAAGCATCAAAATCCTGTGTGCCAATTACCGCTGAATCCTGGGTCACAGAGTTGAAAAGTCTGATCTGCTGATAAAGAGTTTCCTGTCCCGGGGCTGCATCGTAGAAGAATACGGAGAATTCCCCTTTTGTCGCTGTCGGAAACGTGTGGGTAAGGTGAATTTCACGCTGGCCGCCGCCTATAGAACTGAACTTAACAGACTGTGCTCCTCCATGAACTTGCTCCGAAGTAAGTGAGATGGTGCCCAGAGTCTGGTTAAGGGCCCAAAAATTGTTAATGGCAGGGCCCTCAAAACTATCAATGTAGTTGGATGTGGGTGTAGACGCTGCGGCAGCTATTTCTAGCACGAATATTAATATCAATGGTCTGATCAGAAATAGGTTCATGTCTGCTCCTCGTTATAGGTTTTCGAGCGAGCACCTGCCGATGCTGACTGATTTCTCAGGTCCGTCCTTCTGTCTGTCAGGCGCTCTGCTCAGCGCGAACAATAAGAAAGACGGCTGCAACTCACAAGACAACATCTGGTAAAAAACTGGTAAAAGCCCGGAAGTTGATAAGAAGAAAGTTGTTAGCGGCGAGACAATCCTCTTGATGATGTCTTAGCATCATCTGCTCGGGTTGAAATTACCGCGATAAATCCAAAATCTTCAGCCCAGCAAAATCACCATCTCACATCCATTTTATAAATTTCGGTTTCGAGGACCTTGCGTAGCATTAGAGGTGAGCCATCGGGAGCTACCCCAAAATACAAGCCGAATGAACTGCCGTATTCAGGTGTGAAATTTTTTAAGTCCACCACAGTCTGTATTCCCGAACCGTCGCGGCGGACTCGTTTTACAGCAGGGTCAGGAGCACCTGTATTGAAGTAGATGAAGCGTCCATCATGCGACCACGCAGGATCATTGATCGCATCATGAAGAAGAGTCTTCCATTTACAAGTGGAAAAATCGAATAACATCAGGCTTTTGGAGATTGGGGAGGTGCTGTCAGCGGTTAGCGCTAGGAGAAATCGGCCATCAGGCGACCAGCGTGGCGTCCACAATCCCTGCGAGCCAGGGATTTGGGAATATTGCCGGGTGGATACATCCACCTTATGGATGGAGATCTTGTCAGGCGAGTAATGCAAGCTGCCAAACACGATTGTTCGTCCATCCGCCGACCAGGTGGGAACGCCTTCGTCTTTGCCATCGTTGGGATCTGATAGAAGCTTTTCCGGCACACCTCCCTCGGCTGATATCAGATAAATTTTTCTAGTCTGACCAGGAATGGATGCTCGATATGCTATGCGCTGTCCATCCGGTGACCAGTGAGGACTATCGACCGTGTAGGGAGGAAATGTCAATTGCTGCGGCTCTGTTCCGTCCACACGGCTTCGCCAGAGAGTCCCTTCAGGATGCCGCACGTATGCTACCCATTTACCGTTGCGGGAAAAGTCCAAGGATCCTGCAGAGATTCCATCCAGAAAAGGAAGCCAGGCCCGTGCATGTTTGTCATAGCGCACCAACTCACCCCGCAACATGCTACCCTGAGCGAAAATCATCTTGTCGTGATGGCTAGCAACGGGGGCAAAAAAGTCCACTGGAGTATTGGTCAGTTGCACAGGTTTCCGGTCTGCGAAGGGCACGCGCATTCCGTCCGGGATAGCCCAAAGATCCCCTTTGTTGTTGGTGGTATTAGAAAAGAGAAGGTGTTTCTCATCCGATGTCCAACTGCAATAGCTTGGTTTGGCGGCTCCCATATCAGGAGACACAACTTTTCGCAGGTTGGAACCGTCAGCATTCACAGCCCAAATAGAAAATAAGTCTTGTCCTTTTTCGGCTTCCGGATCGATCCGGATGAAGCAAATCATTCTGCTGCTGGGAGACCAATTCGATGAAACAATAAGGGCGTTCGTAGCTGAATAAATGTGGTGTACTGAGAGGCCATCGAGATCTGAAACAGTCAGTGTGCGGTCGCCTTCAATGCGAAGATAATAACGTCCATTCGGAGCCAGCAGGACTCCTTCTCCACTGATTTTCTCCAGCGGCTGCGGTGATCCAGCAGGCAATGGAATTTTCCAGAAGGCGGTTGGAGGCCATCCTTGTCCTACCAACAGACCCTCTCCGGCCGGAAATATACCAGCGAGAACTGGTTCGTGAAGCGGAATAGAAAGGTATACCGGTTCTTCTTTGCTGGCTAGCGATACCACCCCTATAAGTTGATTCTGACCAACCCTCTTATCAAAATAGACGTGTACATCATCGCTCAGCAATATTCTCCCTAATCCATGTCCCTCGTGCGTAAGCTGCGTATAGCGGGTAATTAGGGGAGAGGGCCTAGGACTGAAGAACCGGGAGGTCAGGGCAGGAATGGCAGCAATCAGCACAGAGGCCGCCAGCAATACTCGGAAAGTATGAGATTTGAAAACTGTCGAAGGGATCAGCCTTCGAGGAGTTGCCAAAGCCACTGTGGCTTCTCGGGGCTCGCTCAGTATGGTAGCGTGGCAGATTTCATAGCTTTGAGTGGATTGGCCCACAACGACTGGTTCAGCAGGTTGCCCGGCTGAATTCGATTCTGGTTCCGCACGCTGTTGGAACGAAAAAAATGCCCCGGCAGACGAATGAACAGGCTGGGATATATTCTCGTCCGTTGCTCCAGAAACAGTCACTGAACAAATGAAGCGATATCCTTTGCCAAAGATATTTTCGATATAACGATTTTCTTGCTTGCCGTCATCAAGTATTTTGCGAAGATTCCCGATAATTACCTTGAGTGCATCGTCGGAAACATAATGCTCCGCCCCCCAGAGTTTGCTGCGCAGCTCTTGCTTGGTAAGAAGATGATTCGCATTTTCAACGAAGATAACCAACAAGCTGAAGAGTTGTGGACTCAAATTTACAGCTTTGCCAGCTTTCAATAGGAGATGTTCGTGGGGATATAACAGGAATGGTCCGAACTTAAAAATCGGTCTGTGTTGCATATCAACACATGTCAGGTTGCTTAGCTGGGGCGCAGGAGCATGTATTCAGGACGTCAATTCAGTTGAACGTCCCCAATAATTTGTTCGCTATTATATATCCGAACGCACTTCCGTCCAAATTAGGTTTTTGAAAAACCTGCCGCCGATAGCGGCGGGCCGAGCATGAAACAGGTGGAGCCTCTGGTAAATTGAAGTGGATTCTGCGAAGACCATTCCTTACTAGAAAGGAATCCACCATGAGTGCAGTATGCAGCATTTTCAGCCAGATTCTCCAGTTGTTTTCCCGCGCCGAGTTCCAGCGGCGGTGCATAAACACAAAGCCGAGCGGCACGCCCGAGGTTTCACCTGCTGGGGGGCAGTTTATTGCCATGTTGTTCTGCCAACTGGGGCGGGCCCACAGTCTGACTGAGATCACCCAGGGATTGGCGGCCTCCGAAGGTAAACTGAAACATCTGGGGTTGAGCGAGGCTCCAGCGAAATCGACTCTGGCCTATGCCAAACCAGCACCGCCCCTGGGAATTTTATCAGACGGTCTTCTTCCAGTTGCTGGAACGCTGCCAAGCGCAAGCCGGTGCGCGGCAATCGAAATTCCGCTTCAAGAACAAACTGGTCAGTCTGGATGCCAGTGTCATTGATCTGTGCCTGGAACTCTACGATTGGGCGCATTTCCGCCACACCAAGGCGCGGTGAAGCTGCATCTGCTGCTGGATCACGACGGATACCTGCCCAGCTTCGCGGTCCTCAGCGACGGCAAAACCCACGAGATCCGAGTGGCCCGCGAACTACGATTCGCCCCGGCACCATCGTCGTTTTTGATCGCGGTTATAACGACTACCACTGGTTTGAATCTCTCGCCCATCAGGGCGTCTGGTTTGTGACGCGCATGATTAAGGACCATGCTGACTTTGTGGGTGGTGGGAGATCGCTCGGTGCCTGCGGGGAAAAACATTCTCTTCAATCAAGTCATCTCACTCTTCCAGCATGCTCGGAAAGAAAAAAATCTGTTCTTCCGCCGCATCGTGGTCTGGGATGAGCAGAACCATCAGGAACTGGTCTTCCTCACCAACCACCTCAAGTTTTGCCACCTCCACCATGGCCGCCATCTACAAAGACCGCTGGCAAATAGAATTATTCTTTAAATCGCTCAGACAGCTTTGTAAGATCAAGACTTTTGTGGGTACCAGCCCCAATGCCGTTAAGACTCAGGTCTGGACTGCTTTGATTGCCATGCTCCTGCTGCGCTTCTTACAACTCAAGGCCAAGTTCAACTGGGCGCTCTCCAATCTAGTGGCCCTGCTGCGGCAACAACTCTTTGTTCATCGGGACCTCTGGACTTGGATCGACCAACCCTTTCAGCCTCCGTCTCCGCCTGCGGCCAGCAATTACCGCTGGCACTCTCATAATTCGGACAGCAGAACGCTATTTGTAGCTTGCTCTCTGGAAGAATCAACCTTTACCTACAACTAATTTAGACAGCATCGCTCGTCCCCCAGCGCAATTAATCCAGTTTTTCGGCGGCCAACCTGATTTTTCCGAGGCCTCAATGGGCCTCCTTCCCCCAACGTTTTCAATCTCTGTCCCAACCAACCCGTGCTAATTTGGACGGCAATGGATCCGAACGCAGCCAGGAACTGCTGAACGGTTACGAAGTTTGAAATTGCATTGTGGATTAATAGCAACCTGCAAACCTATGAGCCGGATTCTTGATTAGGCTATAGAATTGTCCTGCAAAGCGGTGGCCCCAGTCCATTCCGCTTTTCATGTTCGGCTCATGCTGCACACAGCTTTAGTCCTTCCTCGAAGATAAGCGGTTGCATTGAAAAAGCCCCACAGTTCGCGTCCGATTCTTCCTGTCTATCCTGTTCATAAAACGCGGAAATTGGTTCTACTAGGCGGAAAGGGCGGAAACAGCGGAAAGGGCAGAAATCAAAAGAAACTCCTTTATTCATGCGTATTTGGGCCTATGCTGCTTTGAAATCAGTGACTTGCAAAAATGCTGGGGTTCGAATCCCTCCCTCTCCGCCAGAACCAAATTTGGAATCTGTATCCTTTTCGCTGATGTGGTAGGGCAGGGCAATCGCATTTGGAATCTTCACAGCCAGTGGAGTCATCCGCCCTGCGCCATAGGCATGGAACGGCCATGGATCAGCAGCGCGACAAAGACACTTGGCACGATCGAGACTACTCGATTGGTTCATCCTGACGGCGTTTGGGAGGATTGGCAATCAAAATCAATTGCATTTAGGTCGAAGAGCGGTTCTCCCCGTCAACTCTGTTTCAAAGGCGATTGTCCTGATGTGGTAGGGGTCTGAATCTGGCGTTAAACAATTACACGGACTATTATGGTCGTCCGGCAGCTTCGGCTAGCATTGGTGCGAAGTCAGGAAAATTTATATGTGGCAATCTCTAACATGGCAGCAGCTAGGTTAAGAAGTGTAAAAGTTCGAAAGTCGTTCGCGAATCTCCGCCAGAAGAATACCCTTTGACTCATGGGGTTGCCGCCACATCCTTCCCTTCGTTGTGGTGAGTTTTGTTCGGAAGCAAGAAGACATCCTTGAAATAATTGTATCGAATTTCTGCTTGACGTCGTCGGTGTATTCAAAGCGAAGAGTTTTGAAGACACCTTTGACCACGACTGTTTTCTGATGGAGGATTTTCTCTGATCGCGATCCACTAATGACAAATCGGTCATTTTTAAGGAATTTGTAAGTGATAGTGAAACCTTCGCTTTGATAAAATTGGATCTCACGAAGATATTCTTTTTTCAGGGTCTGGTCCTCATCCGTTCCGAAATACGATCCGTAAACACGCGCTTCAGACTTACCGTCTTTGGTGATGAACACACGCCCATCCCCATTGGCAGCTTCTTCTTGAGGCAATAGGACATCACCTGGATAGCAAATAGAATAAGCAAAGCGGGCGTTCACGTAGGTATCCCAGACGTGTCCTTCACCGGTATCAGCAGTTTGGGCCTGAGCACCATAGGACCACAGAAGAGACGATAAAAGAACAGCAGTGGAGACTGTCGATTTTCCGAAAAGTTCCCGCATATTTGTTCGCTCCAGGGTGAGGAAGATGCTTATCTGCTTTTGGCCGAAAAGACCCGGCGGCTCTCCTTTGAAATACCCCAATCCGCAGCCTTCTCCTCATCTTAAATAAATTCAACTACCACCTCAACGTAGATGATTCATGATTGCGCGAAGAAAAAATCAAAAAAACAGTAGTTTTTCCGAATTCCGCAAAAGTTGTTACGAAGCTGACAACATCCAGCGGTCGCATGGAATCTACGGTGATGTCCACCATCCGAATTCCCATCCAGGAGAAGTACACATGCGCCTTTTGCGGGCACCATTTAACCTGCTTAGCATTCTTATTGCCACAACTTTTCTAACTATTCCAGCAATGGCTCAAACTACCATCAGCAACATCGACGACAGCAGCGCCTGGCTTCAGCCAGGAACGAGCACACCTAACTTTTTCGGGAATGCCAATCTTTCGTGGATGGCACAGAATGTGACGACCGCCGGGAAGCAACTGGATGGCGCGTCGCAAGAATTCCACGTGGGCAGCAACGGGCCTGCCTTCGGGACCGGCCTGTGGTGGGCGACCTTCACGCCGGAATCGAATGCGACGACTTTCCAACTGGATTTGACCATCAATACCGACCAGAACTTTGCGAGCGTGGCCCAGGCTATCGAGTTCGGGGTGGAGCAGGCATTGTCGGGCGTGAACTACAGGATGGACGTGCAATGCGATTTCGTGGGCGGGGCGTGGAGCTTTTATAACCCAAGCACTTCGAGTTGGACGAGTTCCAACCGCAACTGCGTGGCCTTCACACCGGGCTGGAACCATCTCACATTCAATTTCCAGAGGACGACATGCCCGGCTGGGATGTCTTCACCCAGTGGCCAATGCGTGCAGTGGACGAACATGATCATCAACGGCACCACTTATCCCATTACGGACGTGAGCGGCAGCAATTTGTTCTCTCCGGGAGTATCAACTGCCGAGTCCAACAATCTGCTGAACATCCTGCAACTGGACCTGAACTCGGCCAACGCTCCTTACGAGGTTTATACCGACGAGGTCAGCCTCACCACGAACGGAACACCCGATGGATCCGGCGGCGGTGGCGGGCCGCTGCCGACGCCGCCCTCGAACGCGGCCTCTTTCCCCGATCTGCAGGTCGCGGGTGGAGGCAATCCGGGAACCTGGACGCTCTGCAGCGGGACGACGTGCGCCGGAGGCCAGAATGGAGGCAGCAGCAGCCTGCAGTTCAGCCAGCAGCCCGCGCTCTCGAGCAGCGGTTCGATGAAGCAGACGTCGACGGGAACAGGCTTCAACACCATGTACTACCGCCACCTTGGCTGCCCGAACAATAATTGCGCGGCGGTGAAGAACATGCTGGAGGACATGTATTTCCAGCCCGCCAGTACAACTAACATCGAGCAACTGGAGTTCGACCCGGATCTGTACAACGCCGGCTTCAAGTACTTCGCATCCGTCGCTTGCCGGCTGAAGGGTACCAATTCTGGATTCTGGTACCTGTGGAATTCGGCCGGAGACTTTTGGGACGCCACGACTTTCCCGTGCACCGCATCCACCATATTGGCGGGAAACTGGCATCACTTCCAGCTTTACGTCACGTTCGATACGTCCACGCAGAGCTACACGTATCAGACGTTTGTTTTTGACGGGACCACGGTTTTCCAGAATCTTGGAAAAACTTATTCGGCGCTGAACCTGCATAATACTGCGACCAATACGAATATCGAGCAGCAGATCGATAATGACAGCAGCACCAATCCGACCAACAGCGTGTACTACGACAAGTACAACCTGTGGATCTGGTAAGTGCGGCAACTGCCCATCCTGATACAAACGAACGACGCCCAAAATCGGCGCTGCTGGCAGTCCAGCAGCGCCTTTGTTGGGTATCTCCGGCCATCCAATCTCAAGTTCGATTCTTCAGATCACCTGAACTCCGGATCACGCGATTCCTAATCTCCTCGGTTTCGGTACTTCAATAGTCTGGATCGATAATCATGTATCTACCAGTGAAAAGTCGTAGTGCAGTTTCTTGACAATTCAATGGGGTTGTCTATAATCAGGTCTTCACAGTAACACTGTGGCAATCGTCATGAGCTATTTCCCGCAGACAACCCGAATGTTTATGAGCATGCGCACCCCAGGTGGTGTCTTGCTTGTGACGGGAGTCTGACGGTTTCAAATTTCCCATCGTGAGCGGCCGCCTGGGGTAACAGGCGGCCGAAGTCTTTTACGCCCCTTTTCGGTCACAACGCTCACCCCTTTTCACGAATGGGAGAATACATATGTCTTTCGAAATCGATCCGCGCCTGTCTACGCGCGCGGTACGCGGCGGTTCTTCACCTGACCCCGCTACCGGCGCACTGCTTACGCCTATCTACCAGTCGACCACGTTTCTGCAGGAAGCGGTAGGCCGTCATAAAGGTTTCACGTATTCACGCGCAGCCAATCCTTCAGTAGACCAACTGGAACGCGCTTTAGGAGAAATTGAAGGCTCATTGCCGGCGGTGTGCTTCAGCACCGGCATGGCCGCGATTACCACGCTTTTTCTCACGCTGCTTGAATCCGGTGATCACGTCATCGTGTCTGACGTGGTCTATGGCGGCACCGTGCGCCTGCTGCAGCGCGTGCTTAATAAATATGGGATTGCTGCAAGTTTTGTGGATACGTCTGATCCTCAGGCGGCTGAAGCAGCGATAATGCCTAAGACTAAGCTCGTATTCATCGAGACACCCGCGAATCCAACACTAAAGCTCACGGATGTATCGGCAATCGCGCTGATCGCACACAAGGCAGGCGCGCTGCTGGCGGTTGACAATACTTTCCTCACCTCAATCCTTCAGCCGGTGCTCGATCAGGGCACGGATATCTCCGTGCTCTCGACTACCAAGTACATTGAAGGCCATAACTCCACCGTGGGCGGCTCTCTGGCCTTGCGCGACAGTACGTTGACAGAGAAGCTGCGTTTCGTGCGCAAGACATTGGGCTGCATTCAATCTCCGTTGGAGAGCTGGCTCACAGTGCGCGGATTGAAGACGCTGCCGCTGCGCCTGAAGGCGCACTGTGAAAATGCGCATCAGGTCGCGAAATGGCTGGAAGCTCATCCTGTGGTTTCGCGCGTACTCTATCCCGGCCTGCCTTCGTTTCCGCAGCATGAACTGGCATTGCGGCAGCATAAGGCTCATGGCGGCCTGGTGAGCTTTGAAGTAAAGGGCGGAGTTGATGCGGGCATCGACGTGATGAACCGCGTGAAGTTCTGCTATCTGGCCGAAAATCTCGGCGCTGCCGAGACGCTGATTACGCATCCCGCATCGATGACTCATGGTGATGTCCCGGTAGAACAGCGGGCGGCCGCAGGTATTACCGATGGGTTGATTCGTCTCTCGGTCGGTCTGGAAGATCCGCAGGATGTGATTGCCGATCTCCAACAGGCCTTTGCCGCGCTTCCTGTTGCTGAACAGGAGAAGGAGGCCAAATGCGCCTCCCGATAATTGTTCTGAAATTCGGCAGCTCCGTACTGCGATCTGAAGAGGACGCGCCGCGAGCCGTGCATGAAATCTATCGCTGGTACAGGCAGGGATTTCGCGTGGTGGCCATCGTCTCGGCCTTCGCAGGCAGCACTGACAAACTGCTGCAGCGGGCTGAATCCCGCTCGGCCAGCCCCGATGCATGGGCCACAGCGGCGCTGGTCTCCACTGGCGAGGCCTACTCGGCGGCGGTGCTGGCGCTGGAACTCGATCGCGCAGGCATTCCAGCGGCGGTGCTGGAAGCGCACGCGCTCGGTCTTGAAACCTGCGGACCCAGACTCAACGCTGACCCGGTCTGTATCGATACGGAGGTAGTGCTTCGCCATCTTCAGGAGCGTCCGGTGGCTATTGTGCCGGGCTTCGTCGGACGCCATGCAGACGGCAGCCACTCTCTGCTTGGACGCGGCGGCTCTGATCTCTCCGCGATCTTCATCGCGCAGAAGCTGGGTGCGCAATGCCGCCTGATCAAAGATGTAGATGGACTCTACGAGCACGACCCTGCGCTCCATGCGTCTGCACCGCGGCGCTTTCAAAGCATCAGCTTTGGCGATGCGTCACGGCTGGATGCAGGTATCGTCCAGCCCAAGGCCATTCAGTTTGCCCGGCAGCAGCAGTTCGCTTTTGAAGTGGGCGCGGTCGCGTCGGATGTGGCGACTGAGGTCGGACACAGCAGTACGACCTTCGGCTCAGCCAATGATCCGAATCGGAAACTGCGCGTGGGACTGCTTGGCCTTGGGACTGTCGGCCTGGGTGTTCTGCACCGGCTGCTCAGTGAGCCGGAGCGATTCACGGTGTGCGGAGCGGCTGTCCGGGATCGCGACAAAAAACGTGATCTTCCAGTTCCTGAGCGGCTGTTGCTGACAACTGATCCGCGTGAGATCGTGGAAAGCGATTGCGATGTGGTCTTTGAGCTGATCGGCGGACTTACTCCGGCGGAAGAACTGGTGCGCTCGGCGCTCGATTCAGGCAAGCACGTAGTCACGGCCAACAAGCTTCTGCTCGCTGCAGCAGGCAAGTCTCTCCTGCAGCAGGCAGCACATCACGATCTCACGCTCTCCTATTCGGCGGCGGTGGGCGGCGCAGTGCCCATGCTGGAAACCGTAAAGAACATCAGCCGGAAACATGAAGTGGTGGAGATTGCCGGCGTGCTGAACGGAACCTGCAACTTCATACTCGACCAGATTGCGCAAGGCCGCAGTCTGAAAGAATCCATCACTCTGGCACAGAGCTGCGGCTTCACCGAGGCTGATCCTATCCACGACTTGCAGGCTACCGATGCGGCGCAGAAGCTGTTGCTGCTCACGCGTGCGGCCTTTGGCGCTCAGGCGGTTTTCAGCACGATTCAGGTGAGAGGCATCCTTTCAATTCCTGAAACCGAGGTGCGCGCCTTGGCAGCATCCGGGCAGTCCGTCCGTCTGGTGGCTCGCGCCCGGAAGAATGGCTCCCGCATTGACGCTCGCATCTCCCCTGAGATTCTCAGCGCAGACCATGTCTTCGCGCAGGTGCACAATGAGCACAACTGCCTGGTTCTAACCACAAGCGATGGCCAGAGCGTTACATTGCGCGGGCGCGGAGCCGGACGCTGGCCCACTGCTGAGGCCGTCTTTGCCGACGCGCTTGATCTTTGGCGACAACATAACCAATCAACTCGCTTATGGAGCGTGGCCGCCCTCGGCCGCGCTGATGAGTCCGTACCGGCGCACAAACATTCGAACACCTATGAAGAAGAGCCGCTGGCAGGAGGCGCAGCATGAACTTCGATACAAAACTTGTGCGCTTCGACCAGTGTCCTGACGATCCTTACCGCCCCGTGGCCACGCCCATCTACCAGACGGCCACCTTTGAGCAGGAGTTCGCCACCGAGTTCGGAGATTACGATTATTCGCGCAGCGGCAATCCCACCCGCACCGTGCTCGAAAAGCAGTTGGCATTGCTGGAGAATGCCGGGCGCGCTTTCTGTTTTTCCAGCGGCATGGCGGCCATGGCGGCCATCAGCAGGCTAGTGAAGCCGGGTGAAGAAATCCTGGCGGGCACCGACCTCTATGGCGGCGCCTACCGTTTGTTCTCGAGGATTCTCCAGCCCCGGGGAATTGGTGTGCGCTATGCCGCCGGCACATCGCTGGACGAGTTGCGCGAGACCATCACCCCGCAGACCAGACTCCTTCATATCGAAACGCCAGGCAATCCGCTGCTCAGCATTACTGACATTGCTGCCGTCGCGGAACTCGCTCATTCCTACGGGGCGCTGCTCTCGGTGGACAACAGCATGATGTCGCCCTATCTGCAAGCTCCCCTGGATCACGGCGCAGACATCGTGGTGCACTCCGCCACCAAATTCCTGTGCGGGCACAGCGATGTCACGGCCGGAGTGGTGGCGGTGAACAGCACAAAGCTGGCTCAGGATTTGTACCTGATCCAGAACGGCGAAGGCGCTGCGCTCGGTCCCTTCGATTGCTTTCTGCTGCTGCGTGGACTCAAAACCCTGGGCCTGCGCATGCAGCGGCAGCAGGAGAATGCCCTGCGCATCCTGGATTTTCTGCAAAGGCATCCGCAGGTGAAACGGGTGTTCTACCCCGGCTGGGGATCAGCGCAGGAGCAGAGCATCCATGAAAAGCAGGCACGTGGCGGGGGCGCACTGGTGGCCTTTGAGACCGGCGATGTGGAGCTGTCACGCCATGTTGCCGAGCAAACGAAAATCTTCGCGATCACCGTCAGCTTCGGAAGCGTGAATTCCTCCATCAGCCTGCCCTATTTCATGTCGCACTCCAGCATTCCCCCGGAACTGCGGGAGAAATCGTGCTTCCCGCATGATCTGGTGCGCTTGAGTGTGGGGATTGAAGATGAAAAGGACCTGATTGCTGATCTTGAGCAGGCCTTCAACTCCCACCACGCAATCACTGAGGTACGGAGCTGCACGGAGGAAGAAAAGCTGGCTATGAATCAACGCGAATGAAGCAGGACTATTTTGCCGCTGATAAACGCTGATGGCGCTGATCGAAAATGATCAGCGCCACCAGGAGGTTTATTTTTATTTCTCTGCGCTCTCTGCGGCCTCTGCGGTAAAGGCTGTTACCGTCCGCCGCCATTGGCCGGATGCTGGTTCATGGGAATCGGCAGCCTGCCGTCGGCGCCATCAGTCAGAGCCATAAAGGCCTTGTCGTTGCGCAGAGAGGCAAACACGATGTCCACACGCGCCTCCATCATCTCTTTGGCGCGAACTGATTTGTAGCGTTCGTACTCAAAGAAATGGCGTTTCAGCAGGGCTACAGCTTTTTCCTTTTGTCCAAGCTGCGCGTAAATGGCGGCCAGGTTGTAAGAGGCGGGCAGCAGCGACTCATTCTCTTTGGCGATCTTAAGCGCCTCATCACCGTGTCCGTTGCCGGCCTTGAAGGCTGCGGCAAAGATCAGGTTAAAGGAATCGTGCGGCTCAATTTCCAGGGCCTTGTTGGTGTAGAAATCAGCCTTGGCCAAGTCGCCTTCAGAGTTCCAGTAGACGGCAAGATTGCGATAAGCCAGCGCCAGCGGGTATTCCTTCACGGAATCCTCCATCAGGTGCAAGCCCTTCTTGAAGTCGCCCTCATGGATCGTTATCTTGCCCAGCCCATGCAGAGCAACTGCGCGGGAGATCGGGTCGGCATTCATGCTGAGAATCTGATTGAAGGTGGTGCGTGCCTTGTCCCAGTCGCCGATGTGGTGGCGGTAAAGCTCGCCAAGGTACCGCAGCGGCGTTGGATCGACCGGATCAATGCGGTGCGCCTGCGCGTAGAAGCGTTCGGCTTCCAGGTAGCGGGAATCGTTCTCAGCTTGCAGGCCCTTTTTCATGGCGCTGTCCACCTGCGCCATCACTTTGGGATCCATGTTGATTCCGTCCGGAACGTCGGCAACATCGGTGACACCGAGCTTCTTCAGTTCCTTGACGGCATCTTTGGCTTTATCCGGGAACATGCACTTTTGCGTAACAACCTCGCGATAACTGGAGATGGCATTCTGGTTGTCACCGGATTTTGCCTTTTCCTTGGCGGCCTTGAGTTGCTGCTCCACCGTCTCTTTGCGCTTCTTCATCTCGGTCTCAACCAGCTTTTCCACCTGGTCGACCTTGAGCATGCCGTTGTTGTTCTGGGCTTTGCCGACAAGATTTCCGTCAGGGGTAGCCAGCACCGCAACCGGTAGTTTCTCACCGTTGGCCAATTTTTGTCCGATGGTACTGCGCGCGTCCGCCACGGCCATGGTCACGCACTGGTTGGCATAATTTGAAAGTGTGTGCGAAAAACGCAGGCTGGATTTCTGTGTTTCCTCAAAAGAAGATGGGAACCAGTAAACCGCCAGTCCCTCTTTCAACGGCGGATCTTCGGGCTTGATCAGCTTCCACGGTACGGGGTAGGTCTGGTCCATCGACATGCCACCGCCACCCATGCCGCCTACACCGCCACCGCCGCCTCCGCCGCAGGTGGCCCAGTTCTGTTGAGCAAATAGGAGGACAACCAGGAAAAACGCTAGGGGTCGAGCGAATAAAGATTTCGTGGATTTCATGGGCGAAATTATAGCACTCTACCCTCAGCATTCAGCCTGTACACGTTGCCGTTCTTCTTAACCGAAAAGGGCAACGACCGCTAAAAAGAAGCAAGACAAACACCAGAGCTTTTGTTCCTTTGCGCACTTGGCGTCCTTAGCGGTAAATAAATGAGAATGCTGAGAGCGTTGCATTCACAGCGCTGCTCCTGCAAGTTCGGTCTGCGATTTCTCTGAATGCTCCTGCCGGGAGGCAAGTGTCGCGGCAGCCACCATGGCCTGTCCCAAGCTCAGTCCGCCATCGCCGCACGGAACTTCGGCATGAGTAAATACCTGGAAGTGATGCTGGAGCAGCAGCTCCTCCAGGCGTTCTGCAAGATAGATGTTCTGAAAAGTCTCCCCGGAAAGGCAGACGTGATCCAGTTCATAACGTTCGCGCACTGCCACTGCTGTGCGCGCCAGCACGTCAGCCAGTCCATCATGGAATCTGCGGCTGATCACGCCCGGCAGGACTCCATCGAGGACATCGCCCACGATCTGCCGGATGAATTTCGAGCGGCCTATCTCCCTTTTCCTCAGGTATTTGCGGATGAGACTTTGTCTTTGGAGGGAAGGTAAATATCGGATCACCTCCACAAAAATCTTATCGTTTTTCTCCGTGTCTCAGTGTCCTCCGTGTCTCTGTGGCTAAGGTTTTGATTCTTATTGCCTCTGCTTACTCTGTTCCTCTGTGTTGCAAAGGTTTTGCCGTTTGGTTGTGGCTCGCCACGCTGGGGTAAAAGTTTTGGTTGTGGCTCGTCACGCTGTGGTTAAATCATTCCATGGCCCTTGTCGAAGTCCGCGATCTGGTCAAAATCTATCAATCCGATGAAGGCATCTTCGGCAAAGCCAAACGCGAAGTGCGGGCAGTCAACGGCGTGTCGCTGGACGTCAATGCGGGCGAGACCCTGGGGCTGGTAGGAGAGTCGGGCTGCGGCAAGACTACGCTCGGACGTATGATCCTCCGCCTGATCGAACCTACATCCGGCCAGATACGCTTCAACAATCAGGACGTTCTCAACGCTTCATCAGGCACACTGCGGCGGCTGCGCCGTGACATGCAGATCATCTTCCAGGACCCATTTGCCTCGCTCAACCCCCGCATGCGCATTGAACAGATCATCACCGAGCCTCTGGTGATCCACGGCCGGAATGGCCGCTCGGGCAAATCTCGGCTCCATGATGAGGCTGTAAAGATGATTCACGCCGTGGGATTGGATGAAGAAGCCTTGCGCCGCTACCCGCATGAGTTCTCTGGAGGCCAGCGCCAGCGCATCGGCATCGCCCGCGCCCTGATGCTGCGTCCCAAGTTCGTGGTCTGTGACGAACCGGTTTCTGCGCTCGACGTAAGCGTAGGCGCACAGATCGTGAACCTGCTGAAACAATTGCAGCGGGAGTTCGGCCTGACCTATCTCTTTATCTCGCACTCCATGCCCGTAGTGCGCTACCTGAGCGACCGCATTGCCGTGATGCGCCAGGGCGAAATCGTAGAACTGGGCACATCAGAAGAAATCACTTCGAACCCGAAACACGAATACACCAAGACACTCTTGGCGGCCACGCCGGAAGCAAAACTGCAATAGCTGCTGATGAACACCGATAACATAGATTCGAAAACCCGAACCCTCTCACTTCCGGAATCCCGTCAACAAATGAATAAATCGGAAATAAATCTAAACGACTTCCCGCAAGGAACGTCGGGCAGGTAGGCTCTCTGGTCCCGAACCACATTCAACGCCTTGTTGAACTCTGTTAAAATCTGTTGCTCTTAAGTAAATCCCTTGCAGCTACTTATTGAATATTATTGAACCTTCCGGTTCCTTGAGGCTTCTGCAGCTATAATTTTGCCTACACTGTACTGGGGTGAACTTCTCGACTGAGACAGTTTTATTGCGACACTCTGCAGGCATTTGCCTCAACCTTGGGTTCACTCCACGAATAGGAAAATACTTTCCGATCCATCATCACAACCAAAAGCTGTGTAGCTTATTCCCAAAGGCCCCTCTCCAGTTGATATATCTCTCCGGGTTGCACTTCCATCTCTCCTCCTGATATCACATCCAGCAGCACCAACGCTATTTAGTGCTTCGATTTAGTTGGTGTTTTGGCTGGGGTTGGATTGGGGCGAGGACAGGGAAGGAGCCGGTACGTTGGATCAGTTCCACCGGTCACGATGAAGTGTGGATCGAATGAATCTCCGTCAATCAGGGATTGAGTGCCATCAGGGTTTTTCTTAATTGAGCCGCCAATGATGAAGCTGTATTTATACCACTGCCCCACAGCCTGGCATACTGGAGGGCCGGAAGGCCACTTTGTTCCTGCTTTCTGGGGTGCATAGAGCCCCGGATTCTTTTTCGGATCAAAAGGAAATTCCATTGCATCTGAATTGCCGCTGCTGCCTGGTTTATCCGGCTCGCCAATTTTCTGAATACTAGTGATCTGAAAATTCTTGTCGAGACAAGTCCAGACGATTTGCTCCTGATTCGGGTAGGAGACCTTGGGTTCGTCATGCTCAATGAGCCGATACTGCTTTCTGGGGGTATGGAGGGTCTCCAGTTGGATTGTTTTGTGTCCTGAGATTGTAACGCTCCCTGCTACCCGCTTATTGGGGGCGGAATCCGCCGTGAGAGTTGCGGCCAGAGCACAAAGATCGACTACATGGTCTTTCCCGGTTCCTACTGTGATGTTTTGCGTGTTTGCTTTTCGGGCCTGCTGGGAATGGAGCGGATAAATCAAACCTAGGAGCACACAAACCACAACTGCACTGGAGCGGAGTTTCATTTGACTCTCCTGTAGTTCAGAGTTGGTGATGCGAATGGACTGTGTTGGCCGCGGACATGATCTGCCGGAATTCCGGATCGTTGCGCAAGCTGTCCAGATCGGGAGCAGCATTCATCTCCACAGCGGGGTACCCAAGATCGTGTGCCTGACGGACGAGGGCTAGGGCCCGGTCTCGTTTCCCGAGTGTCAGTTCTACAATGGCAGCCCAGAAAGCCACTTCCGGTACATCCGGCTGCAACTGTTGGACGCTGGCTAAATGGTAAAGAGCGGGTTTTTCCTGTCCCAGCATCGCCTGGTAAACAGCCAGCATCAGATTTACATCAGCATCATCGGGATTGACTTCAAGTTTCTTTTTCGCCAGCGCAATTGCATGTTCGTAGTTGGCGCGGGCCAGATCGCGTTTGCCAGCCCAGAAGTAGGCGCGGGCCAGCGTGCCGTAGCCGCGATAATCCTCAGGAGATTGCTGAATTGCTGCCTGAAAATTCTGGATGGCCTCATCGAAATTCCGTTTGTTCAGCAAGTGCAGCCCGAGATTCTCAAAGCCGTCAAAATTAGGTTGCAGCCGGTTTGCTTCCTGGATCTCCGCTATCTCCTGGTCATACTTTCCCATCTGCTCATAGGCTGCTGCCAGGCTGGAATGCAGCCTGGCATCATCACCTTTTCTCCCGATAGCGCTTTCATAGGCTCTGGCCGACTCGGCAAACTGGCTGTTCTTGAAATAAAACTGCCCCAGGTCGGCATAGGCAGTGAAGTCAGCAGGAGGAAGGTGCGTGACTTTGAGGAAATCACTTTCCGCTTTTGCAGGCTGATCAGAAAGCTGGTATGCCCAGGCCCGGAGCTGATATGCCCTTTTATTTTCAGGATCAATCTTGATGGCCTCAGAAAAGTCCTGAACAGCCTGTTTGTAGTTTCCGAGTACGTGGTCATAAATCCCCAGGCAGATGCGTCCTGCAGGCCGGGTGAAATCCAAATCCACTGCCTGCTTGCAGGCGTCCTGTGCTTTGGTTTTCCATTCGTCCTGGTGGGTAGTCTTGTACTTCTTCATATACGCTTCACCCAGTCCGCCCCGGGCGACTGTATATAAAGGATCAGCTTTCAGGGCCTGCTGGAATTGCTGGATGGCTTCATCAGCGTTGCCCGGCAGTGCCATCCGGCCTTTCTTGTAGAACTCATAAGCAGTATTGTCCGCAGTTCCCCGGTCTCCCAATCTTTCCAACTCGGCCCTGGTGCGGGGTGCTCCTGTGCGATGCAGCGACACAATACCCCCTGCCATCAGTACCCCGGCAAGGCCAAGGGCCAGCAAGAGCTTCTTGTATGACACGCGGGCAGCACTTGCTGCAGGAGCAGTTTGTCCGAGTGTGGGAATTGCAGGTTGCGCTTGATTGAGAGCAGAAGAAATTTCTTCTACCGGACAGATGAAGCGATAACCTCTGCGGGGCAGAGTTTCAATGAACCTTGGGTTTTCAGCCGAGTCTCCCAGCGCCGTGCGGATCTTTTTGATTGCGGTGTTCAGGCCCAGGTCAAAGTCTACGAAGGTGTCAGCCGGCCAGAGGCGTCTCTGTAGTTCCTCGCGAGCCACCAGCCGCCCGTGATTCGTGAGGAGCAGTACCAGGACTTGAAACGGCTGTTCCTGCAAACTTACTTTTCGGCCGCCCTTGCGCAGCTCTCCCGCTTCCAGGTCTATTTCGTAGATACCAAAGCGCAGCAAGCGAGCTGAACCAGTTACCTGATCCACAGATATCTGACCTTCCTGTCTTTGCCAGAGGGAGACGAATACTTAGCTGCGTACTTTAGCACAAGTAGAGCTGGTTCGAACGATAATTCAGTTCCATTTATATTAGTCAGATGTTCTGCTAAACCTATCTAAGTCTTCCACTTAGCTATCTATCTACATTCCACCTGCTGTCCATGTACAAATCCCGCCGCCTGACCCAAAGTCTGCCTTGGAAGCAGAGCTAAAGGCTTCCTTGACGAACCAACTATCTGGCGAAAAGCAAACCACCGAGGTGTTGGCCAGGAGGAAATCATGAGGAGCGCGAACTTACCGGCGAGATACCTGATAGTTAGTCTTCTATTAGTTGTTTCAGTAGCTGCCCAGGGGGAACATTGGACTGGACTGGGTCGGTCTATGCCTTGTCCTCATCCGGCCAAGCTGGTCCTGAATGGACACAGCCCGGTCAAGGTTGTGCCCAAGGAATTCCCTCCTGCGATTGCAATGGAGGTTGCAACGTCGGTATTCAACCAGCCCCAGAACAATAAATCTTTTGGTTACACCTTCAGCTTTCCGGTTTGTCCCAAAGAGTGCTGCAGTTGGACGACCGGCTATCTCACTGCGACCTTCAAAGCCCTGCAATCCTCGTCCGCCAATGACATTGCAGCTATTTACGTGAATGGTGTGGCGGTCGTCTCCAGCCAAAGCATCTGGGGTGGGACGATTCCTACCAATGCAATTAAGACCAGCACCTTTGCAATTTCAGGCAGTGCTCTTGCCCATGGCAAGGTGAGCCTTTTCGTGAAGAACGACACCGCAGTTGTGTCGGCGCAACTGGCGCTGGAAGGCTGCTGCCTTTGCTCGAAGTGAACACATCCGCCGGAGAAGTTAGAAAGGCGCCGCTTCTCTTGTTTTGTCTCAACAGCGCCACCACATGAGGAGAAGAGTTATGACATTTATAAATTTTGTAACGATTACCAACCGCTCACAAGAGATGTCGCAGTTCCTCAGATTTTCTGCGCTGGCGCTGCTGCTTCTGCTTGTAGCAGCGATCCCCGGCTTTGCTCAACCGGAGACCAGCAATTGGATATTTGGACAAAATGCAGGACTCCACTTTCCGAGTTCAGGCAGTCCAACTCCGTTTACCAGCAGTATCAATACAAGCGAAGGTTCTTCCTCTATTTCTGATTCCAGTGGAAACCTGCTCTTCTACACCGATGGGATAACGGTATGGGGCAAGAACGGCCACATTATGCCGGGCGGTACCGGGCTAAACGGTCATTTCTCATCCACAAATTCAGGTGTGATCGTGCGCTGCAGTTGCAACAAGTATTTTATTTTCACTGCTGATGCTGCGGAGAACCACTATGCCAAAGGTTTGCAATATTCCGTGGTTGATATGACTTCCGGTTCTGGAAATGTTGTGTCAAAAAATACCGTCCTGCTGCAGCCAGCCGCGGAAAAAGTTACCGCATATATCAATGGCCCGGGAAGCTTCTGGGTAGTGGCCCACGGTTTTGGCAATAATCAGTTCTATGCCTGGCACGTTACGCCGGATATCAACTGTGATTTGTCCCGGGTTAAGCCGGTGACATCTGCAGTGGGGACGGTTTACTCAGGCGGAAGTTTTGGATTTGGATTCGGCCAGGGGCAGATGAAGTTTTCACAGGACGGCACAATGCTTGCCGAGGCCGGACTGGATTACAGCGGGTTGAGCTTTATTGAGTTGTTCTCTTTCAACGCAACCACCGGAGCGATCACAGCAAAATTCCGGGACACTTCCAAAACAAATATGTTTTACGGAGTGGAGTTTGCGCCAAATAATCAATACCTGTATATCGGCATCACTTCGGGCAGCAATAAACTCTACCGATACAGTACCGATGCCACTATTACCACTAATCTGAACTTTACGAGCAGCAAGACGCTCATAAATGATTTTGCAGTGGCAAACTCATTCCAGGTAGGCCAACTCCAATTGGGCCCTGACGGCAAAATTTATATTGCCAGAAACCATCAGCCTTACCTGAGCGCCCTTACCACACCGAATCTGCCCAGCCCTGGGTTTGTTAATATTGCTCTCCCGCTTGTTCAAGGAACAACGAGTGGCTTCGGGCTTCCATTCATGCTGGTTCCGCGCTGTGATCCTCTGCCACCCGTAGATCCTTGCTGCCCACCCTGGAACTCAGCCATGCTGAAGAAAATGATGTTCTATCAGGGCACAGGTGGAATAGGCGATTCCTACACGCTGAAATTCCAGCCTTCGGCAGCTTTGAACATGTCAATGCTGGCGTATCTCAACTACCTGCACACGATGAACTTTGGAATCACCAGCATCACAATTACATTCAAGCTCATTGATCTCAGCAACAACAATCAGATTCTTGAAACACAGAGCGCCACGTGGACTTGGCCTAATGGAACTCCAACGCTCGGTTTCTTCTACCACCTGATGAACACAAATAATTGGTATAGAGTGGACACAATCATCAGCCTGAACGGCACCAATCAGTTCTTTAGTGAGAAATGTATTCACAACTGGATTGATGTCAACGTTCAGGTCCAGGGCAGAGTGAAGATTCTGCACATGCGTTCCGCAGATGGCGGCATCTCTGAGACGCGCATCAATTCCGAAAACCAAA
>QHVI01000153.1 GCA_003223515.1 Candidatus Angelobacter sp. Gp1-AA117 | reverse complement strand
AAATCCGCTCCCAGCATCTGATACGTTTTCATACGAAGCGCTTAGAGGAACTCGGTCTGAAGGTACTCACGACACCCATGGCGGCATAGGGATTTTCAGGGCAGAGGACGCAAAGGACGCAGAGGTAACAAAAGTAGTTGATGTGTATTGGATTTGGCGGTGTGTTGCTCCCCGTGGGCCGCACGCGCCTTTGGCTGCGCGGGAGAATTCGTCGCAGGCAGAGAAGAATTCGAAGGTTAGTAATACAGGGTGGGAGAACAGGGCACTCCGCGAATTATTCTGCAATCCTTGAAAGAGTTTCCGCTATTTCTGCCGGCAAAGTTACTGCGGCTCAAAGCGGCTGGGCGAAAAAGCCTGGACGCAGCGATTACGCCAGGAGCGATGTGAATGTCGTATGATCCGTATTCACGCACGAACCAGCAAATGCTTGAGGGTGCGGTAGTAGGTGTTTCCTTCTCACTGGCCTGTCTGATCTGCACCGCTGGACGGATCCCCTATCCCGGCAATCAATTTTGGGCAATACTGTTTGTTCTGGTCGCAGGCAGGCTGGTGTGGAACTATGGGTTCGGTCTGCACCGCATTCGATGGCGCTACATAGGCCTCCATGATGCCTTTCATACCGGCAGAGCTTACCTGACCTTTTCGGTTCTTCTCCTCATCATTCAGCTTGCTTTGCCCGCCAGTATCACGATAGGCCGAATCTCTCCCGCCATCATTACAGTCGAGTTCTTACTCTCCCTGGTGGGCGCGCTCGGGGTAAGAGGGCTGCGCCGCTACATCTACGAAATCAAATCCCGGAAAGCTGATGCGCCGCAGCAGGAGCAACTGCGCCGCGTCCTGTTGATTGGGGCGGGAACGATGGGAGCCGCTGTCGCCCGCGACATGGCGAAAGATCGTTTTATCCAGATCGTTGGATTTCTTGATGACGATCCCCGCAAGCAGGGCTCAGTCGTCTCCGGGGCGAAGGTGCTGGGCCCCACTTCCATGCTTACCGAGATCACACGGACCCAAAAGGTGGACTCGGTACTCATCTATATCTCGCCTGCAGCCAGAGGATCATTCAACCGCCTGGTCGCGCTGCTGGATAACCTGCCGGTGACCAGCAAATTCGTTCCTACGATTACGGAAATTCTCAATTCCAAAGATGGACTCCACCTGAATGCAGGAAACAGCAGAGTGCAGGTGAATGGCAACGGAGCGGGAGCGAAAGCGGCGGTTGTCGAGCAGCGCACCGACATTCGTAACAAAACCATTCTCATCACCGGGGGCGCAGGTTTTATCGGATCGAGCCTGGCGGAGCGACTGGCGGAACATAACGAGGTCATCCTTTTCGACCGCTTCTTCCACGATCAGCCGATTGTCTTCAGTCCGCTCTACAACAATCCTAAAGTACGCAAGATCGAAGGCGACATTCTGGACGCCAATGCGCTGGGCAGCCTCGCGCAGCAGGCCAACATCGTGGTCCATGCAGCCGCCATTGTCGGCGTGGGGCGCGTATGCAGTTATCCGCGCGAGACCCTGGAGACCAATTTTGTCGGCGCGTTGCAGGTTTTGAAGGCGCTGGAGAAGAGCCCACGGCTGGAGCGCTTCCTTTATTTTTCTACCAGCGAGGTTTTCGGCGTGAACTCCTTCCGGGTGCATGAGGATACGCCTACAGCGGTGGGGTCGGCTGCTGAAGCGCGTTGGAGCTATGCCATCGCCAAACTGGCGGGTGAGCATCTGGTGAAGGCTTATCATCGCCAGGCGGGCATGCCGGTCGTGACCGTGCGTCCCTTCAACGTCTTTGGCCCACGGCGGCTGGGCGCGCACGCTGTGCAGGCGTTTGTATTGAATTCACTGCGCGGTATTCCCATTGAAGTGCATGGTGATGGATCGCAGATTCGCTCCTGGTGCTACATCGAAGATTTCTGCAATGCGTTGCTGGAGATGCTGGCGCGCCCCCGAGCGATCGGCGAGGACTTCAATATCGGTAATCCCAAGAACACCATCACCATCTATGAACTGGCGCGCATGGTGCTTGAACTTACCGGACGCGAAGTGCCCATCGTGCTAACCGAATCGCCGTACCCCGATATCGAGATTCGCGTCCCCTCGCTGGAGAAAGCAAAACAGATTCTCGATTACGAGCCGCACTACGACCTGCGCCACGCGCTCCAGTTGACTACTGACTGGTATAAGGAGAACCTCGACTTCTTCGAGAAGAAGCTGGAGCAATCTTTCGTCGTCTCTGCGAATCGCTAGCCATCTGTTGAACCGCTAAGGACGCAAAGGCGCAAGATAGCCACATCCAAATGCAGCAGCCAGACTCCTCCTTCCGATTCCATGAACATCGAGCCCTGTTCGCCTCGCTGGGCGTGCTTGCCCTGATCAGTGTCATGGTACTGAGCGAGGTACTTTTCAAGGGCATTCTCACCGGCTTCTATATTGGGCTGGCGGTTGCACTGGTATTCGCTACGTTTCTATGTCTGCTGCGGCCGCGCGCCATCCTGTACGCGGTGCTCATCTACCTGGCCAGTCCGGTTCCCGTACTGTGGAGTCCCTCCTATTCGGGAGCGATTACGGGGATTCTGCTGGTCAACTGCATTGCCGGCGTTCTGCTGACGGAGGGCCTGGAGGCTTTCCGGCCTTTCAAAACGCGCGCGACGCTCTGGCTGATCCTTGCCATGATCGCCGCGCTTATCTATGCCGTGCTGAGCGGCAATCGTCCCGGATACCTGCTGGGCGATTTCTACCAGATATTTGAATTTGTCTCGGTGTTCGTTCTTACACGGATGCTGATTCGATCAGAGGAGCAGTGGCGTGCTGTGGTCAACGTGCTGCTGGGGATCATTGTCGCCACCTCACTCATGCAACTGGCAGATGCGGTTCAGGGCGCCGACTACCTTCCGCACCTAAACCAGTTTGGTGTAGATCTTCCACGCACCATTAACCTCAACGCTCCGGTTGCGTTCTGCGCGATATTCTCCCTGCTTTCCGTCGACCGGCGCCGATGGAAAGCACTGGCCGCATGTGGGGTCATCCTGAGTGTCAACCTGGTATTTGGATTTACCCGTGGCTTGTGGCTGGCGACCCTGGTCTCAATCGTATTCCTGCTGCTGATGCAGCATCACAGGGCGCGCCGCAAAGCCATCCAATACCTGGCCAGCCTCACGGTGGTCTTTGTTTTGAGCGCCTCTGTCCTCACTCTCGGATCGAATAATTTCCTCAAGATCATTGAAGAACGCGTTGTTTACAGCGTCACGCAATATGAGAGTGCATCCGGCGGTGAAGAGGTTCTCTCCGCCCGAAGGTTCATCGAGTGGGTACTGATCGGCTCGCAGATGGTAGAGCACCCCATCGCCGGCAAAGGGCTGGGAGCCACCTATGAAATCGCCGGAGAGGCTGTGCTGGAAGGCCCGCAAGGTGAACAGATCGATTTCCACTACATCCATAATCTGTATCTGCTGATTGCATTCCGACTGGGTATTCCCGCGCTGCTGCTGTTCCTGTTCATCCTCTGGAAGTACTTCAGGAGATCCATCAGCAATTACCGCAGCACCAGTTTTGCTCCGGAGAATGCCGCCCTGCTGGCCGGACTGATTGCCGCCATATTCGGCGAACTGGTGCTCTCCATGACCTCACCCACACTGCTGAACCACCCCACCGGCGGCGTCCTCGGCTGCATCATGGCCCTCACCTACTTCCGCCCGGAAATGCCTGGAGAGTTACCGTAAACGACGCTAAGAGCGATTCCAGTAAAGCTGTAGTCCAAAATGGAGTGGAAGTATGCAGGGCATAAGAGGGCATGGAAAATCAGCTACTAGTTAAACCCGGAGTCGAGCACCGCATCGCCCAATGAGCACCATTGCTGCAATGGCCGTCTCTAACAGTCATTGCGTTGGTGCGAAATCTGCTACGGAATGGCGTTGCCATTTATGACCGTCAGAGATCAATCAGGCAAAATGAAGCGGAACACGGAACAAACGGTCTTAACTCTTTTGGCTGCAATTAGATCCGGCGTTCCGGTTGCCGTTTCCTGTTCCGGTACAGAAGCGGAACAGACTTTCTGACGACCGGAATTGGGAGACACTTCCACAACCCTGCACAAAGATCAGGATTGCACGTGAATCAGGCCAACACCGGCAGCGGCCACAAAATATCTGTGAGCCGCATGACGGTGTGACAAGCCCACTGCATCCAAGGCACACGACTGCCGGTTTGGCAAGCAGTCCAAATCAATATTCAGTTTTCAAAGAGCAGATACAGCACGCCACCTGGGTGACGCTTTAACACTACTACTATAGAAATTGGAAAGTCAAGGGGCAGGAGACCAAAATTCAGGGTCAAATTTATGAGTATTCGTACAACAGCCCTGCAACTTTTGGTCGCCCAACAGGTTTGCAACCAGTCCCTTGCGTCCTTCGCGTCACCTGCAAGCAAATATCAGGTACACGCCATTGAGTGCTCATTGGGGGTGACAACACCCGGACACCGCCGCGCCGATCGCAACATATAAAATAGTTGGATGTCACAAGTAATGTTTGGCAAGCCCGTTGCCGCAGAAATCGAGCAGCGGGTGCGCGGCGAAGTGGAAGGCTTGCGTGCACACGGGGTTGTTCCCCGGCTTGACGTTGTTCTGGTCGGCAGGAGCCCAGCCTCGCAGCGATATGTGGGCAAGAAAATGGAGTTCTGCGAGCGCCTGGGCATGCAGGCCATGCTTCATACTTTCGATGACCAGATCCCAGCTCGCGAGCTGCGTGACCAGGTACTGCGCATCAATGACGATCCGGCGGTTCACGCTATCCTGGTCCAGTTGCCGCTTCCTTTCCACATTGAGGAGCCGCCTTCAGGGTTGAACAAATTTGACGTCTTTGACGCCATCAGCGGCGCCAAAGATGTTGACGGCATTTCCCGCGCCACCGTGCCGGAGCTGTACCGCGCTCAGCAGGAGCGGATGCTGCACCTGCCGGCGACCGCGCTCGCGGTCAGAAGAGTGCTGGCCTTTTATGGGATCGAGACCGAAGGAAGGGTTGCGGTGATCGTGGGGCGCAATGACATCACGGCCAAGCCGATCCATCACATGCTGGGTGGGCGCATGTGCAATGCCACGGCCATCTGGTGCCATCGCTACACTCGCAAAGCCGACCATGACGCCTTCATGCGCTCTGCCGACATCATTGTGAGTTCAGTGGGCAGCGAGCGGTACCGCATCACCGCGGATCTGGTGAAGCCAGGCGCTGTGGTCATTGACGTTGCCACCCGCGTGGGCCCGGACGGCAAGCTGCATGGCGACGTGGATTTTGAGCGCGTGAAGGAAGTTGCCTCCTTTATTACGCCCGTGCCGGGGGGCATTGGGCCGGTCACCGTGGCCGCCCTCACGGAAAATGTAGTTCGGGCGGCCGAGTTTGCCCACGGATTACGCCAGCCCGGCTTTGACTTCGCCGCCGGGCGTGAGGATCACCTGCGCCCGGCCATCTCCTCGTAGAGTTTGGCAGGCGGTGCGCGTCTTCCACGGATATGGCATCGCGGGCGTTCATCGAGAGTTAGAGCCGCTGCCCTTGCGCCACCCCGGCGAGGACGCCGGACCGCCCTGACCTTCCCGCTTTTCCCGCATCCACAGAAGAACTGATCATGGTTCTTTCGCTCCGCTCATTACCTTGCAAGCATCATGCGCGCGCTTTCAACTAGTTCCGTGAGAACACCTTGTAACAGCATGGAGGAGCAGACATCCTCGGGTTTCCTCCACTCCGTCCTCCCTCCTACGTCGGTCGGACTGCGGTCGGAATGACAAGGGGGTGAGTGAATTCCCTACACCTCAACCTAAAATACGCTAAGGGCGCAAAGGCAACAAATTTCAGGGAATAAACTTCGGCTTACGTCTTTATTGTGTAACCCGGAGACAGGGTGGGAGTCTATCTGTAAGAAGGGCAATCCCAAAAAAAGCTGGCCGCGTACTTTCTGTGAAACGCCAGACACGCTGGCGTCACTATATGGAGATGAGGATGTTTCGAAACAATACAAGCCGGGCACTGGAGCGGGCCAGCCAGTACGCTATGAAAAGTGACTTCTGCGCAATTTTCCGGCAGCAGACAGACCGCCTGTATCTGCTTGCCTTACTGTTGATGGCAGCGCCACAGAAGGCGGAAGAGTGCCTGGTGGGTAGCCTGGGTGACTGCATTGAAGGCAATCCGGTTTTCAAGAACTGGGCCAGAGCCTGGAGCGTGCGCGCCATCATGAAGCGCGCCATCCGCATGGCAGCCCCTCTGACTCAGGAGAGAAGAGAGAACACGCAACCGGCAACGGGCAGCGGTATGGAGTTAACACCCGAAGCCGCCGCCATGATCGCAGCGGTTACGCACTTGCCTGCGTTTGAACGGTTTGTCTTTGTGATGTCAGTGCTTGAAGGGTATTCAGATCGGGATTGTGCAGCGCTTCTGAACTGCCCGGCTTCTGCCGTAGCCGCTGCGCGTCTTCAGGCCTTGAAGCGGATGGAACTAAGAGAAGCCACGCAGAATCCTGAGGTTTATGAATTGCCGTTCTCTCAGGAACTGACGGAAGTGGAAGTCGCCTGAATCAGTTCAGAGGCCCAATGTTCTGCGGTAAATCTGAGACTATTTCTGTTCGCACGGCTCTCGAGGTGAACGAGAATGTTCCGGGGCTGAGTGCTGAGTGCTGAATGCTGACTGCTACTCGGCCCGCAACACTTCCATGGGATCGCACCTCGATGCCCTGCGTGCAGGCACGAATGATGCCGCGGCCGCTACGCCCATCAGCAGCAGGGCAGCGGTGATGAAACTTACAGGATCGATGGCCTTCACTCCAAAGAGCATGCCGGCCATGGCGCGCGTGAGCAAGAGCGCCAGGCCTACGCCTGCGATTACGCCAATCCCCGCCAGCGCCACTCCTTCTCTTACGATCATGCCCAGCAGGCCGGGACGCGTTGCTCCCAGCGCGATTCTGATTCCCATCTCCCGTGTGCGCCGGCTAAGCGAGAACGCGATCATGCCGTAGATGCCCACCGCCGCCAGCACGAGAGCCAAGGCCGCGAAGGAACTCAACAGCACCAGGCTGAAGCGCCGCTGCGCGAGTGTGGCCAGAACCACGTCATCCATGGTGCGCAGGTTGTCGATGGTCTGGTCAGGATTGTAAGCGCGTATTTCCTTGCGCACGGTCTCTGCCGACCAGAGGGGTTCGGCAAACGAGCGCGCGAACAGTGACATGCTTGCATACACGTGATTGGTTTCGTCCTGGTGAAAGGCCATGTACAGCGCTGGAGATACAGGCTGATCCAGGGCTCTCTGTTTCAGGTCCGCAATCACGCCGACTACTTCGCGGAAGCGAATGGCGCCGGTGGTCCTTCTTCCTGGCCCGGTGTAGGCAATTGCAATCCGTTTACCGATGGGGTTTTCCCGGGGCCAGTACTGATTGGCCAGAGTCCTGTTAATGATGACCACCGGTGGAGCGGCGGCATTGTCATGAGCATTGAACCAGCGTCCCTGCTCCAGGCGCGCTCCAATCGTGGTGAAGAACTCCGGGCTGATCCAGCAGCCGTCCACCAGAACAGGATTCGCCGGATCATTAGGACGGTCGTTGAATTCGAGACGCGCCGTGGCTGCGCTGCGTGCAGGCATGCAGTCAGCCAGAGCTGCGCTTTGGATTCCCGGAGCATGCGCGACGCGGGCAAGCAGTCCATCGTAATAAGGGCCGCCTTCCGCAGAGTAATTGTTGGTGCGCAGATACGCAGTGAGCAGGTGATCGGGTTCAAAGCCGGGAGTCACGTGCTGCACCAGCCAGAAGCTTCGCACCAGCAGTCCCGCGCCTACGACAAGGACTATGGCACAGCAGACTTCAGAGATCACCAGCCACCGGAATGCCCGTGGACGCCCCGCCATGGTCCGGCCTGATTTCAGCACCGTGTTTAAATTCAGGCGGCGGAAGATGGTCGCAGGCCCCCATGCCAGCAACAGGCTGATGATGAAAGCGACTCCGATAGCCAGCGCCAGAACGTAGCCGTCAATGCCAATGTGCGGTGAGCGCGGGAGATTGCCGAAGTTGGAGTCGCGCACCAGCCGCAGAATGCCGGCAGCCAGGACGACTCCAAAAACACTGCCCATGCTGACCAGCACAAGATTCTCTGTGACGAACTGGCGCAGAATACGCACCGGGTGCGCTCCCAGGCTGAGCCGCAGCGCCACCTCCGGACCGCGTTCGCAAGCGCGCGCCAGCAGCAGGCACATCACATTCACACAGGTGATCAGCAGCACCAGCAGCACTGCGCCCATGGCAATCTTCAGCTGGCTGCTTACTTTGCCCACCAACTCGTCTTTCAGCGGCACCAGCATCGCCGAGAGGCCCGGCGGCTGTCCCGGAGCACGTCCCAGAATGGTTGTCAGCTCCTGCTCTGCCTGCTGGCGTGTGACTCCGGACTTGAGGCGTCCCATGAGCGAGAGGAATTTATTCTGGCGCCAGTGCATGAACTCCAGCTCCGGTATCACCTTGGCCCAGACGTCAATATCGGGAAACATGTCCGGCAGATCGGGCATCACGCCAATCACCGCAGCTTCGCCGCCTCCCAGCTTCAGGTTGCGGCCCAGCACGTGAGGATCGCCGCCCAGTTGCTGCTTCCAGAAATGCGCGGAGATCACTACGGTGCCGCCGTCCACGTGATACTCCTCAGGCGTGTACAACCGTCCCAGCACCGGCTGGATGCCGAGCATAGGAAAGAAATCATAGGTGATTGCAGTGCATTTCAGGTTGCGGGCCTCGCCATCTCCGGTCCACGTGTAGGTGAAATACGGAATCAGCGTAGTGACTTTTTCGAACGAATGGCTCTGGTCGTGGATGTCGTCGAAGTCCGGGCCGGAGAGGCGCGCGACCATGGGATTATCGGCCCCGGCTTTCTCGCGCACCAGGAACAGCCGGTCGGGATGGTCGTAGGGAAGCGGGCGCAGGATCACGTTCTCGAGAACGGCAAACAAGGCAGTGTTGGCGCCAATGCCGAGTGCAAGGGTAATCACGGCGGTGAGAGTGAATGCCGGATTCCGGCGCAGCACGCGCAATCCATACGTGAGGTCCTGAAGAAAGATCTCCAACCATCCGCCGCCGCGAATCTCATATCCTTGTTCGCGGATACGCGCGAGATGGCCAAAGCGCCGCCGAGCGTCTGCTCTGGCTTCCTCCGGAGACATGCCTCGCCGGATGTTTTCTTCGGTGCGCTGCTCGATATGGAAGGCGAGTTCGTCGGCGATTTCATCGTGCGTGCGGTCAGGACGCAGCACCGACAGGAACCGTTGCAAGAAAACTTTGAATGCGGGCATAAAGACCTCTCAGGTGGCCTGCATTACCTTGTTGATCGCCAGTGAAAGATGCTGCCACTGCGATTGCTCCACCGCAAGCTGCTTACGGCCGGCCCTGGTCAGGTTGTAGAAACGGGCGCGCCGGTTATTTTCAGAAACTCCCCATTCGCTCTCGATCCAGCCGCGCTCTTCGATGCGATAGAGCGCCGGATAGAGCGTCCCCTCTTCTACCTGGAGCATGTCCTCCGCCATCTGTTGGATGCGCAGCCCGATACCATATCCATGCATGGGCCCCAGCGCCAGCGCCTTGAGCACCAGCATGTCCAGAGTTCCCTGCGGCAGTTCCGGTTTGTATTTCACAGCCAAGGCGGTCTTCCCTATTTGCTTCTAGGGAAGAATTGTGGCATATCAAACCGATTGAGGTCAAGAAGATGGCGGAAAATTAGAAATGTTGGCGGCAAGATGAAAAAGAATCTGAACGAGTGAAATGCCGCTGGCCGGCCCCCGATCAGCCCATGATGGTATGAAACATACCATCGTGCACCCGGCACACTGGGTCCATTCCCTCCACAAGCCTTTATTTCACGCTCAGGTCTTGTCTGCGAGACGAGCGGGGTCAGGGGTGTCGCGAATTTTTCCGGCCTCCACATCGGCAAGTACCGCTCGCAGCCAGCGCAGATCCAGACGGCATTGCTCCTCCATGTGCTGCATCAGGTGGCGGCTGCCGGTGGGTAGCATTGCCTGCCATTGCCGCCGTAATCTCCTGAGTTCCGCCAACCGCGCATTTTGCCTGTCGATCTGGGTGCGCAGAGCCTCGGCCACCAGCTTGAGGTCGGCAAAATGCAGGAAGAGCATGGGGCCGTAAAGAATCTCCCGGAGGTCGCCTTCAGCGGCAAATTGCGCGTGCAGCAGTTCGCGAAAGCGCTCACGTCCGCGCGAAGTAATGCGGTAGACCGTACGCATGCCGCCCCTGGCCACGCGCTGGTGCGCGACTGCGGCTAGCAGTCCACGTTGGGCAAGCTGGCGCACCGCGTAATAGAGCGTGCCCACATCTACATCCGTAAAGCATTCGATCAGGGCCTGATTCAGACGCCGCTTGATCTCATAAGGATGAAAGTTGCCGCGGTGCAGGACGCCCAAAATATATAATTCACCTTTCATTAGTTTAATTATACTATTATGTTTATAGCAAAGGAGAATGTTATGAAGCGTTCCATACTCGCCTGCCTCGCAGGGCTCCTCACGTGGATTGTGGTGGTCTCGGTGATCGACCGCGTGCTTCGCCTGAGCCTTCCGAACTACACCGCCGCCGAACAGACGCTCCAGTTCACGCTGGGCATGAAGTGGGCGCGACTTTTGATGGCCATCGTGACCTCGGTGGCAGCCGGTGCGGTAACCGGTTGGATATCGCAATCAAGCCGCTGGGCGCCGTTGATCGCTGGCAGCGTGGTGTTTGTAATGTTCATTCCGGTGCACATCGCCGTTTGGAACAGACTTCCGGTGTGGTATCACCTCACATTTCTCCTGACGATTATTCCAGCGGTGCTTGTGGGCGCGCTAATGGTCCCGCGCCGGAATAAAGACTTCAACATGGTGTACTCCGCATCGCGATGAAGTTTCATCATTTCGAGGGGATTTCATGGCTCAATTGAATTCCTTCGTCCTAATGCGTGGTACTTTCCTTCAATGAAATCGATCTGCGTTAATCAGTGTCATCAGTGGTAACCGAAGTTCGTCAGTAAGCGGTCGAGAAACGGTCTAACCCTTTCAGAATCAGTTCAGACGATGGCCGAGTCTGCACTACATTTTGAAAGAGATCCCAGCCGTTCCGGAAGATTTAGACCGAGCTGGTGAAGCAGGGATTTCTGTTCCGCCGTGGGTTCGGTAATGCGGCGAATGCGGATCTCGCGCCCATCCGTGGTCGGCAGGACAATGTCGGCGCTTTGCAGTGTGGACAACAGAGCCAGCGCCTTCATCGGCGAGAACGGTTGAGCATTGTCCCCTCCGCTGACACTGGACTGGGGCACGATCGTCGGTCGACGCTTGAGTAAATGCTTCAGCGTCACCCATAAAGCGTAGCCGAGAAAAGCCACCAGCACATGAGCCTTGACTCGCGACTCTTTTTGATGGAACAAA
>QHVI01000068.1 GCA_003223515.1 Candidatus Angelobacter sp. Gp1-AA117 | reverse complement strand
ACGGTTCGCGATATATCCGCGCCGGGGATCAGCTCTTCACGCCCGTGCCCTTCCAGGTCAACCATCACCTGCTCGCCGCCGCTCCACTCGGAGATCACCCGCGCCAGCGCGGTCATCAGCACATCATTAATCTGTGTGTGATACACACCGGGGACATCGTGCAACAGCTCCCGCGTTTCCTCTTTCTCCATCTGCACAGAAAGCGTCCTGGCGCTTTCTACCGTGTTCTCCGCCTCGCCGGCCGAAAAATCGCGTGGAACGGGTTTGCTCTGTCTGGGTTGTTTCCAGTAACCAGCCTCCTGCCGCAATACTTCCGTGTTGCTGTACTGTTGCAGTCCCTCAGTCCATCGTTTGAATGAGGTTGTCCGGCGGCCCAGGTTGATAGCCTCGCCTGCCTGAAGCTGCTGGTAGCCTCGCTCCAGGTCTTCCAGAAGAATGCGCCAGGAAATTCCATCGACTACCAGGTGATGGATGGCCAGCAACAGACGGCGGCCATTCTGCGCACCCAGGTCGTATTCCACCGCAGCCACGAGGCGGCCTGCAGCCAGATCAAAGCTGCCCTGCACCTGGGTAGCATCCCGCTCCAGCGCCGTCTTTTGTTCACTCTCCGCAACTTTGCTGAGATCTTTGCGCCGGTAGGTTCCTTCAGGGATGCGGTCTTCACAGATCTGCTTCCATCCTGTTTCGCCGCCTTCATATTTCATGCGCAAAGCGTCATGGTGCTGGAGCAGTGCCGTCCACGCTTTTTCCAGTGCATGTGAGTCTATACCCGGCTTGATCTGCAGCAATACTCCCTGATTGAAGTGCTCGGGATGCGCCAATTGCCAGTCGAAGAAGAGCTTCTGAATCGGCGAGATGGGGACCGGACCACTCATACTGGTTTCGGCCTCATTGATTTCAGTTTCCGCAACGGCAATCACTGTGGCGATTTCGGCAAGCTCGGCAATTGTCTGCTGCTCAAACATCTGCCGGGGCGTGATCTGCAGGCCTGCCTTGCGTGCCTGGGCAATCACCTGCACGCTGAGAATGGAATCGCCGCCGATTTCGAAGAAGTTGTCATACACACCCACGCGCTCGCGACCCAGCAATTGCGCCCAGATGCCGCACAAAATTTCTTCAATGGGATTGCGCGCTCCTACGTGCTTCTTCTCAACGAGCTTCTGGGCCAGGATGCGCAGATCCGGAGTGCCAATGGTTGTGCGAGGAATCTCCTGCACTACCGTGATGCTCGATGGCAACATCCATTCAGGCAGCCGATCTTGCAGGAACCGGCGCAGCTCTTCGAGAGCAACCGTCTTCTCGTCGGCCGGAACAACAAATACCTCAATTCCAGGCTCCCTGAACCCGTCTTTCTCCCGAACCAGAACCGCAGCTTCTTTCACGACCGGATACTGGACGAGAACACTCTCAATTTCTTTCGTGTGTACGCGTATCCCGCGGACTGAAATCTTTCCATTACGAGGTCCCAGGAATTGCAGCCGTCCGTCATGGCGGCGTCTGCCCCAATCCCCGGTTCGGTACAACTTCGCACCTGGAATGCTGGAAAGCACATCAGAAACAAAAGCATGGGAGGTAATTTCAGGAAGCTGCTCATAGCCGGGGGCCAGATCATCGCTTCCGATATAGATCTCACCGGTCACGCCATGGGGAACCGGCTCAAGCTGCTTATCCAGGAGGTGAATGCGCGTGTTCGCGGCAACATGCTCCACGGCAATAGCTTCAATGTCGCGCAATGAATACAGCAAAGGCCATTTCCCGGCTTCGGTGCTGCCATAAACGGCAAATGCGCGCGCTCCCATCCCGTTGCGGAATTTTTCAGGCAAGCGACTGGCAATGCTCTGCTCGTCATCACAGACGATCAGGCGGAGCTTCTTAAGTCCTGCAGAAAACGACCGGGCCATACGGTCCAGCAATGCCGCCGATCCGCACAGCACCGTGACCCGCTGCTCCTGCAATAGTTTGGAAATCTCCCAAGGCGAAAGTGCCGGTTTCTGCGCCAGATTTACGGCACACGCACCAGCAGCAAGCGCGACAAAAACCTGCAATGCCCCGGTCTCATGGCTGAAGTTAATCGCCAGCGCGACCCGATCCTCTTGTTTGTAATCCAAGGTCGTACCGAAGCTTGCTCCGCATAATGCTTGTTGTGTTACCAGTACGCCCTGCGGTTTTCCGGACGCGCCGGAGCGGAAGAGAATGCACGCCACGTTATCCGGAGCCGGCGCTGCTTCTGATGTCCTGCTTTGCTGTGCTTCTGCGGCAGGCTGATCTAAGAGCAAGAGCGGAATACCAGCCGAGGCGGGAAAGTGTTCTTTAAATTTGTCTTCGGTGATGATGATGCTCAGCTTGGCATCTGTCACTATCTGGCGCAGTCGCTGCGGTGCTTCTTCCGTATCCAAGGGCACGAAGATGCTACCTGCCGTCATCGCGGCCAGCGCAGCCATCCCCTGGTCCAGGCCACGCTCCAGGAATATCCCAACTCTTGCTCCCGGTCCCGCCGCCTCGTGAATCCGTGAAGCCACTTCCCCGGCCTTCTGCTTCAGTTGCTGGTATGTCAGCTTCTCACCGTCGCTGACCAGCGCCAGGGCATCCGGATGTGCTTCAGCATGGGCAGCTATCAACTCACTTATTGTCTGTTCGCGTGCTGGCGCAGTGATATCGCCATGCCAGCCGGCAAGCAACTCAGATATCTCGGTCTCGCTCAGCAATGGAATTGCATCGACATTGGTTTGCGGATTTCGGGTGGCCTGCTGCAGCAGGGTCTTGAAGTGGTGCAGCATGCCCATCGCGCTAGCTTCATCAAACAACTCGGTGTTGTATTCCAGCCAGCACTGAATGCTGCTTCCCTCGCCCATCATCAGCGTAAGATCGAATTTAGCGGTGCCGTTATCTACCAGGAATGGTTTTACGCGCAACGCGCCCAGTTCAAAAGTAGGCGGCGCACCTTGCAGAGCGAATGCCACCTGAAACAACGGCGCGCGGCTCAGGTCACGCTCCAGTTGCAGCGCATCTACGAGTTTTTCAAATGGAACATCCTGGTGGCCGAAAGCTTCAAGCGCAGTCTTTTTGACTCGCCCCAGCAGTTCGGCGAAAGTTAATTCTTCCTGGAAGGTGGTGCGAATGACCAGGGTATTGACGAACAGACCGATCAAACCTTCAATCTGTTTCTGGATTCTTCCGGCTACCGGCGAGCCAACCAGGACGTCGCGATGGCCGCTGTAGCGGTAAATCAGTAATTGCAGGGCGGCCATCAGCACCATGTATAAGGTTGCGCCCTGGCTGCGGCCCAGTTCTCTCATGCTGTCGGTAAGCTGGCTATCGAGCTCAAAATCAAGCGTGGCCCCGTTCTGGCCTTGCACTTCAGGACGCGGCTTGTCCGCAGGCAGTTCCAGCGCCTGGACCCCGGCTAACTGCTGCTTCCAGTAGGCAAGCTTCGATTCCAGCACGCTGCCTTTCATCCACTCGCGCTGCCACACTGCATAATCCGCATACTGGACTGAAAGGTCTGGCAGAGGTGACGAAGCGCCGCTGCTCAATGCTCCGTAGAGCATGGCGAACTCCCGCACCAGGATGTCAGTAGACCATCCGTCGGAAACAATGTGGTGCATAGTCACCAGTAGCACGTGCTCGCGTTCACCCAGTTTCAGCAGCTTCACCCGGAAGAGCGGCCCATGCTCCAGATCGAATGGCTTGCGCGCCTCTTCACGGGCCAGGCGTTTTGCCTCAACTTCCCGCTCATTCTCCGGGGTGCTGCTTATGTCCACTATTTCCAGACCAAGCGATACTTCTTCGGCGATGACCTGTCGCGGCTCACCTTTAATTGCCACAAAATGGGTGCGCAAAGACTCGTGCCTGCGCATGATCTCGGTGAGGCTGTTTCGGAGAGCATCAAGATTCAATGGCCCTTCAAGCCGCATTCCGCCGGGAATGTTGTACGACGATCTGCCCGGCGTAAGCTGGTCAATGAACCACATCCGCTGCTGTGCGTAAGAAAGGGGCACCATCGCTCCGGCGTGAGCAGACGGGACCAGTGGAGGCACAGAACTGGTGATCTTTTCTCCGCGTAAACGTTTTTCGAGGAGCGCACGTTTAGCCGCAGAAAGATTGGCCGGAAGATCGGAGGCGGATGTCTTCAACGTATTTGCCTTTTTGCCTTCCTGATTACAGACAGATATTCCTGACGCGCTTAGGAGTTTCCCTGTTTGATAGCGGCAACCGATAGATTTGCAGGGTACAGTTACCCCGGCAGAGAAGCTTTTGCTATCTTTAAATGCGCCGCAAAGGGCAGCGATATATTATAAAAATTTCATCTCATTGCGCCACCGGAATTTTAGCTCTTCTGCACCGATTTCTGTGAAATCGGGCATCAGAGTCGCCCTAACACTTACTACTGAGTTAGTCGTAGGCATTGCTCCTATAGAGTAAGGCGCTATGCAGTAACCGGCTTGAGCCTTACAGCAATAGATGGCCAGTAGGGTTAAGGGATTGATGCTCTGCAGCTCTTGTTAAGAAGCTCTAAGATAGTGGCAGTCTGTCCGATATTGTTCAGCCAGCGCAACCTATGGGTAGAATGCTGTGGAACGTTGGCATTTATCTCATTCAGGAATCAATAGATGAGTATTCCCCGGCTGGGTATTTGCATCATTCTGACATTCATTTTCCTGGCGGTCGCTCTGAGTTATGCTCAGAACGCTGCTTCCACCCCGCCCACCTTTCTTCTTTCGAAATACCAGCATTCCGTAGGCGAAGAGGTGGATCGATGCGACCACTCTGCGGATGGCCTGCATTGCACCGCTCATTTCGAACTCAAATTCACCGGCGACTCGGTTCCACTGGATGCTGAGATCGCAACCACTGCGTCATTTGTTCCCAAATCCTATGTTGTGAAAGGACGCAACTCCACCCGCTCTTACCTCGACCTGGAAATAAAGATAACCGGGAAGCAGGCCGAAATACTCGAAAATGGAAAATCGCGCACGGCAAACCTTCCGCAGCATTTTTTTACGCTGGTGCAAAATGCTCCTTTGCTCACCGAGGAGTTGCTCTTCGCCTATTGGAACAAGCAAGGTCGTCCCAATTCAATCAAGCTGCTGCCTGCCGGAGAAGTACACATACAGTTGCGCGGCCAGGATCAGGTACAGGGCGAACGTCTGCAGCGATATTCCATTCATGGCGTCACCTGGGGCAATGAAACCGTCTGGTTAAACGCGCGGCAACAGGTTGCCGCCGTGATTGGCACGGATGCCGAAGAAGACAGATTTGAAGCTCTGCGACCACGGTACGCCCCGGCCATGAAACAACTGGTGAATCAGGCCGCCACAGATGCTGTCGCAGATCTTATGCTGGCCAGTGGAAAACTGCATCCCATCGCTTCCGGCTTAATAGCCTTCACGCACGCTACCATCATTAACCCTGACGGCTCTGCGCCCCTGCATGATGCCACCGTGGTGATTCGTGATGGAAAGATTGCCGCCGTCGGCCCGGCCGCTCAGGTTCCCGCAGGAGCTACCGTCCTTGATGCCAGCAATAAGTTTATTTTGCCGGGATTATGGGACACCCATGCGCACTTCGAACAATGGGAGTGGGCGCTGGCATATCTCGCCAGCGGCATCACCAGTGTTCGCGACGTGGGGAATGAAATTGAGTTTCTTGTTCCAATCCGCAAGGCTATCAACTCCGGCCAGGGCTTTGGACCAACCATGTACGCGGCCGGGCTGATCGATTCTGATCCCGGCTCTCTCACCAGCGAACATGCCGAAGATGCGGCAGCCGTACACAGGATCGTGAGCCGGTACCACGATCTCGGCTTCGAAGAGATGAAGATATACCAGTCACTGAAACCTGAACTTGTCTCGGTAGTGGCTGCGGAGGCGCACCAGCTAAAAATGCAGGTAACCGGTCACATTCCCACCGGCATGGATGCGCTTCAGGGAGTCAACGCGGGAATGGACCAGATCAACCACATCAACTTTGCCGCGCGGGTCATGCGTTCGCAGGGGAGCACGGATATTCGCGCAGATTCGCCCGAAGCACAAAAAGCTATCCGCCTCTTCCTCGATCACCATACCGTTATCGAGCCAACTTTGGCCCGCAGCGAATTCAATCTGCATTCACAGCGGCGGCTCTTCAGCGAAATTGAGCCGTCAGTCTCCCTGCTGCCACCGGAGATGGCCGTGATTCTCAATAATTCCGGTGTTCCGCCTGCCAACGAAGCCCGGGCAGCCATTTCATTTCAGATGGCACTCAAAGCCACCCGTCTGCTGCACGATGCAGGCATCCCTATTCTTGCAGGAAGCGACCAGGTTGTGCCCGGACATAGCATTCATCGTGAACTGGAACTGCTGGTTCAGGCAGGGCTGACGCCACTTGAAGCCATCCGTTGCGCCACCACAACACCCGCTGCGGTGCTGGGAGTCTCGGATGAACTTGGGACTATTGCCGTGGGGAAACGCGCCGATCTTGTGGTCTTGAATGCTGATCCTCTTGCGGATATCCGCAACATCCGCCGGGTGAACTGGACAGTGACCCGTGGCCGGGTTTTCAGTCCTGGACAGCTTTGGTTGGCGATAGATTTCCGGCCACCGCAAAACTGATAACGTGCCGTTGCTTCTCAAGTCAACAAGTGGAGTGTTAAATTTACGTTCTCCTGAATCTGAAAGAAGTCACAGAAAAGATATAAGAACTTACAATTTGAAGTATTATTGACCAGATTTCTCTTAGGAAGAGGATCTCCACATGCTTTCCGCTGACCTTCGCTATGCGCTCCGGATGATGCGCCGGACGCCCATGTTCACGGCCGCCGTTCTCATGACAATTGCACTTGCCATCGGCGCCAATACCGCCATCTTCAGCGTTGTCAACGCGGTGATGCTGAACCCCTTCCCGTTCCACAGATCTGACCGGATCGTACAAATAGCGGAAAAAAATGACAAACTGAATCTGGCGAACTTCGGTGCTTCTATCCCCAATTTCGCTTCCTGGCGCGAGCAGATCCATAGCTTTCAGGAAATCTCCATCCTCGGATGGGCGAATTTTACAGTGACCGGCTCAGGCGATCCCGAGCAGGTCACAGGTCTTCGCATGAATGCAGCCTTCTTGCGGGTGCTCGGCGTAAATCCCGTGGCCGGCCGTGGGTTCACCGATGATGAAGAAAAGCCTGGTGCTGCTCCCGTAGCGATGATCAGCGAGGGATTCTGGAAACGCCATTACGCCTCTGACCCGAACCTGCTGGGTCATACCATCACGGTCGACAGCGTACCGGCAACCCTGGTTGGCATTGCTCCTAAGAGCTTGTATTTGTTCAACAACGCAGATGTCTTCCTCCCTGTGACTATTGATCTCCAGGCGGAGAAGCGTCTCAATCACGTGTGGGTCGTATTCGGGCGGCTTAAAGACGGTGTGACACTGCGCGATGCCCAGGCAGAGATGGACACGATCACGAGACGGGTTGGACAGCAATATCCAGAGGTGAAAGATTGGAGCACCGGGCTGATCACATTGTTTGACACCTTCATAGCTCCCGAGTTGAAAACCGGGCTGGTAGTGCTCATGTGGGCAGTTGTTTTTGTGTTGCTCATCGCCTGTGCCAACATCGCCAACCTGCTGCTGGCCCGCGCCGCAGCCCGCGAAGTAGAAATGGCCACGCGCACAGCTATGGGCGCCAATCGCCGCCGCTTGCTTATCCAGTCACTGGTGGAGAGCGTCACTCTTTCTGTGTGTGGCGGAACCCTTGGAATTGGCCTGGGACTGTGGGCGGTCTACCTCAGTGACAAACTGATTCCGCCGGACCTTCTCCCCCTGCCCGAGGTCCCTGTGGACGCCAAGGTGTTGACATTTGCCGTAATACTGACTGTGGTAACCGGCCTCATCTTCGGTATTGTGCCCGCGCTGCGCGCTTCAAACATTGATCTCAATTCTGTCCTCAAGCAGATGGGACGCGGCTCAACCGGCAAGATGCGCGCCCGGTTCCGTGATGGCCTGGCGGCTGCCGAACTCGCCCTAGCAACCATTCTGCTGATAGGCGCAGGATTGATGATCCAGACGCTGCTCAACCTTAAACATACGCAGCTTGGCTTCAATGCGCATGGTCTGATCACGTTCCAGTTGGGCCCCCCGGCAGCTAAGTATCCAAACAACAAAGCGTCGTTGTTCTATCGCTCGCTGCTTGAGTCATTGGAATCGCTTCCGGGTGTAAAAGGTGCGGCCGTCTCCAGCGCTGTCCCTCTGGGTGGGGGAAATTACACGACTACGCCGATGATCCCGGATGGCCAGTCCGCGCTGCCGCCCGGCGAGTCGATTCCTATTGACTGGCGCATCGTGAGCCCCAGCTATTTCAAGGCCTTCGATATCCCGCTGCTCCGCGGCCGCAACTTCACTGACGCTGATGGGCCGCCTGCACCGCGTGTTGCGATGGTCAGTGCAACTACCGCCAGAAAACTCTGGGGTGATTCCGATCCCATCGGGCGGGTCCTGCACCGCGCTGCTGATCCCAATACTCTGTACACCGTGGTTGGCGTGGTCGGCAATGTTCACAACACGGCTATCAACATTGAAGCACCAGCGCTTTATTTCCCCATGGCTTCGCGAGTGTGGCCTCGCATGGATGTCGTGGTAAAAACCGATGGCTCGCCTGAGGCGCTGCTGCCGATGATTCGTCAAAAAGTTCACGAACAGGATGCAGAGTTGGCGCTGGCCAAAGTACGCACGATGGATGAGTATCTGTCATTGATTTCGGCATCACCCCGGATGAATGCCATCCTGCTCGGCGCCTTTTCAGCCATTGCATTGATGATTGCAGCCATCGGAATCTATGGCGTGCTTGCCTATTCCGTGAACCAGCGCACCCGCGAGATCGGGCTGCGTATGGCGCTTGGCGCCGAGCCCCGCAACGTAATGCGGCTGGTGGTTGGTGAAGGCATGACGGTGGGCCTGATTGGCATTGTGATCGGTCTTCTCGGAGGACTTGCTATGGGGCGCACGGTAGCGAGCATCGTTTATGGTGTGCCGGCGCACGATCCTCTCACCTTCACAATTGTCGCGCTAGCTTTGGCGCTGGTTGCGTTCGCGGCTTGCGTGATTCCTGCGCGCCGCGCCGCCAGCGTCGATCCTATGATCGCCTTGCGTTATGAATAGGTCACTGATCCTGGGAAATAAGACCGAGAATGATTCCGGCAGCATCTCTCCGCACACTTCCGGCTGGCCAATCTTCTGGAATAGCGCGGAACACCCTCGCCGCGATGACGATCAGCTCAACTGAAGGATAACTGTAAGTAAAGAACGTTCCATACGACTACCGCGTGCCTGCGGAAAACGCAGTGTTGCTCTCCATCTGCCGCTCAAGTAACTCCAGGATAGCGCCAGTATCCTTGCGTTCTCCCAGCCAGGGTTGGAGAAAGAACCGCACAATCTCCAGTTGCTTATCTTCCGGATGCGCCTTCACAAACTCGTAAAAGGCGCTGAGGCGTCCGGAATGCATGAAGTTCCAGGTTACCGAAATGCTGTCCGTCAATGACGTAACATCATGGAACCAGCCTCCGGCAAAATAGAGCACCTCGCCCGGCTCCAGCACGTCTTCGTAAACGGGAATGGCCTTGTGAAACTCAGGGAACTTTTCCAGGTCAGGATCCTGAGGATCCACGAATTCATCTCCGTTGAGCAGATAACAGGCTTGGTCCGGCGAGTAAACGGTAAGGCTCTTGCGCCCGTAGAACTGGCATAGCACTGCATCGCTCATCCAGGGATCTCGATGCAGGCGTGTTCGCGCCCCGGCTCCCGAGATGAACAGGCCTTTATAAGGAAATCTCTCATCCACCACGTTGATCCTGGCCGGGGCAGAACGGAACGGAACAATAAAATCGCTGGAGGGAAGAAAATAAGGGTGGCACCAGTTTTCCCGAATCATTGAAAACGCTTCATCGGCCCAGGCAAAATCCATCTCTTTGAATTTCGTGTACCAACGCACATATTCAGTGCTGGGATGGTCCGCAGGCCTGCCGAAGTTCTCAGCGAAATAATCGTGCAGGGAACCTACATTCTGCAAATCGAATAAATTGTCGTAGATCTGGACGTCCTCTTCGCCCAGCTTCTGCTCAAGATACTCAGGGGTCCATTTGGTAGAGATTTCCCAGCCGGACATGGCATCACTAATGATGACTGGTTTGTTGGCAACGATGTGCTCAGTCACAAACTGTTCTGGTGTAAGCCCGCTGCGTCTTTCGAGTTTCATAAAGATCCGTGCTCCGAAGGTTGTGCCGGTTTTGAGGGCTGTGTTGCACCCAAAACTGGATAAATATGGCTCGTCGCTTCCAGAGGCCATAAGAAGTTTAGGCGATTTCCAATGCTACCGCGATTTTTTCTTTTAATTTGTGAACTGCGGAACGAGCTTATAAAACCATGAATGAGGCTGTCCTCCAGTTGGATTCAATGTCCCTGCAAGCTGTGGGTGAACAGAAGGAGGAGGCTAAGAGCCCGGGAGCGGGCGGTATATTGAAATCCATAATTAACTAACGCCCAATCGTGACCCAATCATGCAGCGCGGCGAGTCAGACGCTGAAAATTCTTCTTCAGCGTCTGCCATGCAAAGAGTTGCAATGGACTCCCGGCGAATGCGTGAGCAATGGCAATTACGTTGACCGGCTCAAAGTGCGGCTTGTTCACCACAACATAAGCGGGTTCAGAGTAATGAGGATGAAATTTGTATTTGTAGTGCTCAAGTCCTTTGAAGTTGTACAAAGGACTTGCTGAAACCCTGAGGAACCGGAACAGCATGAGCAGCCAGAGCGGCCCGGGCTCACCGGGCGCAATCACCTTGTGCGAAAGTGGCGCTAATCCCATCGTGACTTCCCGGTAACCTTCGCTCGCGAAGGTAGACATTGCAGCATGCACCAGCAGCTCGCTGGCGCCCAGCGGTGCGCGGTGAGCCCGGGCCCATTGTTCGAATAACCAGCCCTCACGGTTGGGCATAGGGGTACACAGCAGGTACGCAATGATCTGCTGGTTGCGCCTTGCGACAAACAGGCGGCGGTGGGTGAGGTGCTGAAAGATGTCAGGCTCAATGAGGAAATGCATGGGTGGCAGATGCTTCCGGCTCAGCCACTGCTGCCGAATGTCACGCAGCGCCTGGGACTCGGCGGCACGTTCAGCAGGCATTTCGTTCACCTCTATGCCCTTGTTGCGGGCGCGTGAAATCTGGTAGCGCAGCGAAGCATCCGATTTCAGGATCGCCCCCCAACCCGCAGGACGCCAGAAAGGCAGGGCGCCAATCGAAGCAACGGAATGTTTTTGGGAACCACTGATCATCCCGACAAAACGCGGCCCCACGTGGACGTAGCAGACACGCTCGCCATGGCGTTCAGCATCAGCTTCAAATTCGCGGGCAGTGGCGCGGATTCGTCCTGGACGGCACACGGGAGCGCCCGCCACCACGCGGATATTATGACGGCTCACAAAACCTATGACCGCATCTTTCCTCTCACTGAACCAGAGCTGTATCCCGGGATTGAGAACTTGATAGGCAATGGGATTCCAGCTATGTTCGAGTACTAATTTTTGAGCGAGAGAGATATCCGGAGTCATACGATCCATGCCGGCTCTCCGGCGCGCCAGGAAACCTGGATGGCAGCGACCGGACTTATATTGGAATTCTTGTCATAGAAAAGCCGTTGTCCTCCTGATCCTGACTGCTTTAGATGACAACGGCTTTTTGACTGGTTTCCGCCGGAGCGCCCGGGCTTCAGCGTTTCCCGTCCGGGTCACTCGTTCTTATTTCGAAGGTCGACGCGATCTGGATGAATTAATTACCACCGTTAGGATCGCACACCAGCGTTCCGCAGTTAATGGGGCAGCCACGTTGGTCCGTAGCTGGTGGCCCCTGGTAGAAACATCCAGGAGGTGGTGCGGCGCAATCTACGATCGGACATCCGCCTGAGCGGAAATTTTTAATCCCAATACTCTTAAGAATGGAGGTCCGGTCAGAAATTAGAGGCATGCCGGCGTGGAGCTTCGCCGTAGCTTGGAATTCGATGCCTTCAGTTTTGGGTGAAGCAGTACTGGTCGCCGGCATGGTGCTGTCCGCCGTGCCCAGCGCAAATATCTGCACTCCCGCAAACAACAAAACAGGGACAAGTATATAGATCAATTTTTCTTTGATTCTCATTTATCTGGTTCCCTTCGCTTTTCAAATTTCCCTACCACGTTTTACCGTCCCATATTTTATGAGACGTTGATTGTGATTGCATGACATTGCCGCCATTCTTCTGGATTCGGAATACGCCCGAAAGAGCGTTCGCAGCCCGCCAATAAGCTCACGCCAAAATGTGACAGGGGGAGGAGTATTGCTATAGCGAATGAAAGTCAAGGGGCCGGAAAACAAAATTCAGAGCAGTTCTTCCAAGGCTTATAGCCTAAAGCAGAGGCCAAAAGTGGTGTGGAGATCAGAAATTTCGATGGGCTATATCGATTCAGGAACCGCTCTTTAATTTGCGCGACTTCAATCTGCCGCAGTTCGAGCTTTTCCAATCCCGGCACATACCAGGCGATTCACTGGCGACCAATATCTGCCAGCGGATCGTCAACTCCAAGTTGTTGAAAAAGCTGGCGGGGACGACGAGACTCGAACTCGCGACCTCTGCCGTGACAGGGCAGCGTTCTAACCAACTGAACTACGTCCCCCCGAGATTCCTCATGCAGCAAAGCGGGGACTGCATGAGCACTTTTACACGAAACTCTGCCACTGTTTCGTATTCATCAATTGTAACAGACGCGAGCGGAATCGTCGAAATCTGGAAAGGAGTTTTGGAAAACGGCCAATTGCTAATTGAAAGCCTATTCTTTGATGATCTGATGATTGGCCGGAGCGCGTCTGAGCCTCGTCGGTAGAATTACGAAGGCTTCCATGTGGAGATTTCCATCATCCGGAAATGAAGAAGCATATCAACAGCGAATGTCTTCTGTGGTCAGTCGGCTGCAAGCCCTACCGGCCTGGATTGATCTAAAAAACTCAGGATCACCTCAATCACCTGCTCATCGCCGATGGCAGTATTGATCATCGCGTGATAGACGGAACGGTTGGGCCACGCTGCATGAAAGTAGTTTTTGATGAAAGCGGCCCGTTCGCGGTCGACTCTATCCACCAGGGCTTCCGCCCGATCCGGCGCAGTGCCTTCAGAGATAAGGCGGCGGACTTTATCTGTCCTGGGCGCGTAAAGAAAAAATCGCAGGGTATCGCTCCGGTCTTGGAGGAAGTGCTGCGATCCTCTGCCGAGGATCACACAGTTTCCGGCAGCCACGGCTTTCTCGACAACCTGTCGCGAGATTCTCACGATAGCATCCGCATCCAGGCTCTCGATCGGATACACACCCAGGTTGCCTTCATAGCTCCCCAGTGAAAACGACTTGAGCAGGCGCTGATACAGCGAATCGCGCCGCTCTTCACGCCTCTGGATGGTGGCTTCGTCACAATGCGCAAGCCTGGCAATTTCCTGTGTCAGTATCTGGTCCCAGAGCTGCCAGTTCAGGCGTGCGGCAAGTTTTGCGGCAATCTGTCCTCCGCCGCAGCCATACTCCCGCTCAATGGTGATAATTCGGATCACGACATCCTATCCATTGGATTAGATGCGGACCGGAGATCAAGGAAAAATCCAGGGGTGCGCACACATGCGGCACACCCCGGAAGCGGAGTGCCGCAATGTATGCCACACCCTGTCGCCCCCTCATCACTTCGGGCAGACATTTTGCAACGCCTTAGGCACGTTGCTGGCGTACGCTTCACACAATGCCTGAATAGCCTTGCGGTCACGATCGGCTTTCCTGGGATTGGGTTTGGTCACATCCGTTACGGGGCCGCTGCGCGCGGATCGCGCCACAGCCGTCTGTGTAACCTGCTTCACCACAAACTGGTTCTTCACCGGTGCAGGTTTGGCCAGCTTCTGCTTGAGCAAAGCCTGTTGTTGCGGGTTCATGGGCGCCAGTGCTGTTGCGGGCAGATGGCTTTCAGTTTCGGGCTTAACGTTGGGGGCCAGAACACGCTTGATTCCAAACGGTTGGGCTACGGCTTGGGCAATCCGTGCAGTGCTCATGGTCCAGCGCACGGTGAAGGAACCATCCACCATGGAACCATTTTCAGGCGGCCCCAGGTGGAAGGTCAGCAGCAGCCCTCCATTTTCGTAATGCGGTGTATCCATGGTTACGTTGCCGTTGTTGGCGCGGAAATCCGGCTGGATGAGCTGCGCGCCGGTGGCGCCGGGGTGTGGAATCAAGATCGAGATGTCGGCCAGCGGTAGCTGATGCTCCAAGTGGCTGCAGAAACCTTCATCGCCTGTATTACGGACGAAGATAGCCCATCTCTCATCCTGAGCAATGTCGCCCGGCAGGTTTTCAACGTGCATGGCCAGCGCGTAGACCGGATGGATCTCCGACTTGGGACCGTGCTCAGCATCGATGTTCATCAGGCCGATCACAATGGCCTCCCCGCCGTCCACCATGTGGCTGGCGGCACCACCCGAATTGCCATCGTTTGCATCCACCGCGCTGTGCCACTGGTTCCACCAGTACGACTGGAAATGGTCGATGGTCTCGTCGGAGTCATATTCGATCTCAATCACCTTGCCCACTCCGAGCAGATCGTCATTGACGGCGCTGATACCGCTGTGATTCGCAGTGTCAAGGTACATGTTGTAGTCGTCATCGCCAAAAGACGGCACGCTGAGGCCGTTGAACTGTACCGGGTTGTCGTGCTTTACAAAGTAGACATGCCCGGAATAGGTCACAGGCCGGTAATTCAGGTGACCGTGCAGCTTCCCCGCTACGGTGTGGAAATTCTCGCACAACGTGCCATTGCTGCCTTCACCTACATCAATGTTCACTCCCTGATTAGGACTGATGCAGGGCGGATGTCCCATGCCCACCGGCGGATTGCCCGGCGCCGGATATGGGAATCCGTCGCATAGCACATTGGGATCAGGGTGAGCGCCTGCTGGAGAGGTGGTTTCAAACTTCCACCTGGGGTTGAAGAGCAGACCATTGAGATCCTGCTGGTTATTATCGGCAACCAGGTCCATCGGGGCTGAGGGCTGGGGTGGTGGTACCGGAGAAGGCGTTATGGTGAGCTGCACCCATGCCGGTCCTACGTTCCTGCATTGATTTTCTGTGCCGTCGTCGTGTGCATAGTAACCATTGTCGCCGAACCCGTCATCTTCATACCCCAGCTTCAGCACATTGCCTGGAGGAGCCACTCCTGCTGGAATCACCAGAGTTTGATTGATGCGAGTAGAGATGCGGTCCAGCTTCTCCCCCAAGGTGATGCCGGGAATAAAGATGAGCCCGTGATAGAAACGGTCGGAGTTCGCCCCGCTGGGGTTCACATACCGTTTCCAGGTTTTGCCGTGTCCACCGGTCTGGACGCAGCCAGCGGCCTGCACGACCACGCGGTCGCCCGGCTTGAAAGTGACCGCAGGATAAGACGTTACACTGTGCTTCACATCGGGTTGATCAATTCTGCAGACACGAGACTGCCCGGACTGAGTGCATCGGAATGTCTGGCCTTGCGCGCTGACTACCCAGCTCAACAGCCCAACCGCCAGAAGGAACGTAAACCTCAACTTTATCAAGAGAATGCCTCCGTCAAAAATGCAGGGCTTCGCCGCAAGGTCCGGGCTCCTTCATTCGGTTTGCAGGCTTATCCCTGAGGGATATTTTGACGTCCTGCCAAGCATGCCGGTCAAGGACCGTGGATTCATCTTTCACTCGTTTCTCAATCATCGCGCAATTTACGGAATTCAAACGGGTTATGCCGTTTCATCATCCAGACACAAAATGCTGTTAGACTTTCATTCACTTATCAAAAAGGGCACAACGGCATGTCAAGCGTGGGGCAGTCGAGCCGGCAATACCATTTCGGCGTTTTCACCGTGGACGCTCATGCCGGAGAAGTGCGCAAGCACGGGACCCGCATCAAGCTGCAGGAGCGCCCCTTTCAGCTATTGCTGATGCTGGTGGAGCAGCCCGGTGAGTTAATAACCCGCGAGGAGCTGCGCCAGCGTTTCTGGCCGGATGGCACGTTTGTTGACTTTGACCACAGCATCAGCAGTTCGGTCAATAAATTGCGCACCGCCCTCAACGATTCTTCAACCCATCCGCGTTATATCGAGACCGTAGGCCGCCGTGGATATCGCTTCCTCGCGGATGTAAAGCTTGTGCCGCCAGGCCAGACCGAAGCTGTGGCCGCGGAAGAAATTCAGGAAGGTGATCTGGAGCCTGAAACATTCCAGCCGGCACTATCCCGGATGACGCGTTCATGGCTCATCTTGCTGGGCAGCACTGCCCTTCTGGGCATTGCGGTGGCCGCTTACTTCCTGTGGCCACACTCCCGCAATGTGCGTCCCAACCCGCAAGGCAGAGTCATGCTGGCGGTTCTGCCTTTCGCCAATCTCACCGGAGATGCCGGGCAGGATTACTTCAGCGACGGCATGACCGAAGAAATGATTACCCAGCTCGGCCATCTTGATCCCCGGCATTTTGGTGTAATCGCACGCACCTCTGTCATGCATTACAAGAGCAACCAGACCAACCTGGAGCAGGTTGGACGTGATCTGGGCGTGCAATATGTGCTTGAAGGCAGTATCCGGCGCGATTCCGATAAAGTGCGAATTACAGCCCAATTCATTCAAGTGAGCGACCAGACCCATCTCTGGGCGCAACAATATGACCGTGAAGTCAAAGACCTGCTACTGCTCCAAACCGAGATAGCCCGGAAGATCAGCCAGGAAATCCCGATCACCCTGGGAGAGCACAAACCTGCTGTTCCCGCCGGCCAGCCGCCGCTTTCGGCGCAACAGTACGAGGCTTATAACCTTTATCTTCAGGGCCTTTATTTCTGGAACAAGCGGACCGTCGAAGGATTTCAGGAAGCTATCCATTACTTTCAACAAGCTGTTTCTAAAGACCCGAACTGCGCCCGCGCCTGGGTTGGACTAGCCAATTCTTATGCTCTGATCGGCGGTTACAGCGGAATCCCTCAAACGGAATTCGCGGGAAAGGCGCGCGCGGCGGCCTTGCGGGCGCTGGGGATTGCGCCTGACCTGGCGGAAACCCATACTGCCTTCGCGCTGATTGTCGAGAATTACGATTGGGACTGGCAAACGGCCGAGAAGGAATACCAGCGGGCCATTCAGTTGGACCCTAACTATGCCACGGCCCATCACTGGTATGCGGAATATCTGACGTGGCGCGGGCGGTTCGATGAAGCCATGCGTGAAAGTGATCGCGCCCGCCAACTTGATCCACTTTCACTGATCATTGCCACCGATAACGGAGCGATTCTGTATTACTCGCGGCAATATGACCGGGCTATCGAGCAGTTTCATTATGTCCTGAACATGGAGCCGCGCTTTCCCCGCGCCGGTCTGATCATGGACGCCTACACACAGAAGGGAATGTACGCGGATGCGCAGGCAGCCATTAAAAAGTTCTCCGCGGAAAATGCTCCCTGGTACTGGTCGAAGCTCGTCTACCTCTATGGCCGCTCTGGCCAACAGAAGCAGGCTCAACTCGCGATGGAAAAGCTGTTGCAATTGAGCAGGCAGCAGGAATTTGATGCGGCAGCGCTCGCTTTGGCATACGTCGGAGTCGGCAACAAAAACGAAGCAATAGCATGGCTGGAAAAGGCTTACACGCAGCATTCCAACATCATCGTCACCCTCAAAGTGGACCCCGTCTGCGATGCCCTGCGCGGCGACCCTCGCTTCCAGGGTTTGCTGCGCCGCATCGGATTGGATTCTTGAGCTTCGTAAACTATTCTTCGCGCAGCGTCACGATTGGATCAACATGGATCGCGCGTCGAGCTGGAATGAGCGTTGCTGTCAACGCCGTGGCAGCGAGGATCACAACCACGCTGCCAAAGGTCAATACATCAGTGGCACCGACTTGAAAAAGCAGGCTGCTCATCACCCGCGTCAACGCCAGTGCTCCAGCAATACCGGCCACGATCCCGATGCAAGCCAATGTCATTCCCTGGCTTATGACCAGACTGATGATGTGACCCGGTTGCGCTCCCAGCGCCATGCGCAAGCCAATATCACGGGTGTTCTGGCTTACCAGGTAGGCGAGCACGCCAAAAATACCAACTGCCGCAAGCGCCAGGGCGAAGAGGGCGAAAACTCCCAGCAAGGTGCCGGCAAAGCGCGGTCGCGCCAGTGCACGTTGAAAGATATCCTGCATGGTCTGTACGTTATAGACAGGCGCAGATGGTTCGACAGCATGAATCTCGCGCACCACTGAAGAAGCAAGTGAAGATGGATCAGAGGACGAGCGCACCACCACAAACATGCCGTTCGAGGGCTGTTGAATATTTGAGAAATACACCACGATCTTTCCGCCATCGCTGGCCAGGCTGTCCTGCTTGACCGTTCCCACAACTCCGGCAATGGTGAAGGGCTTCTTGGGATCGAACCAGACATGCTTACCCAGCGCGCTTTCGCGGGGCCAGAAACGCTGCGCGAATTTCTCATCGATCACCACAACCTGTGGCGCGGTGCGGTTATCGTGTTCTTCAAAGAAACGGCCCTCCATGAGCGGGATTTGCATGGTGTGGAAATAGCCAGGGCTGGCAAGGCGAAGATCGACCTGCAATTCCTGGCCGGGCGGCGCAGTATATCCTTCCACTTCGATGTGCCCCCAACCAACGGTTCCAGTCAAGGGCAGTGTCGAAACCTCGCCTTCTGAAATTGATCCCGGAAGATGAGAAATGCGGTTTCCAATCTCACGATAAAAGCCGATAACAGCCTCGTCTTTCTTATATGTTGGGCCGGTGACCGCAACTTCCATGGTCAGGACATGATCCGTGCTGAACCCGGGTTGCACTTTCTGTAAACGCATGAAACTGCGGATGAGCAATCCAGCGCCTACCAGCAGGATCAGAGAGAGGGCGATCTCAGACACTACCAGCAATCCGCGAAGCTGGTGACGGGCGATGCGCAAGCCGCTGTCACTCTGTCCGCTGCGGCCTCCAGCCTTCAACGTGGTGTTTAGATCGACCTTGATTGCCCGCCATGCAGGCGCCAGACCAAAAAGAATTCCGGTGATGAGAGAAACACCGAAAGTAAAAAACAGGACAGTGCCGCTGATGCCTATTTCGTCCATGCGCGGGATGTTGCCCGGCTTAATCGTATGGACAACGTGAATGCTCCACCATGCAATCACGAGTCCGGCTGCGCCTCCGATCACGGACAGCAGAACACTTTCCGTAAGCAACTGGCGTACCAGGCGCTGCCACCGCGCGCCCAGAGCGGTGCGGATAGCAACTTCTTTGGCCCGCCCGGTAGCGCGTGTGAGCAGCAGGTTGGCCACATTGGCGCACGCAATCAGCAGTACCACGGCCACAGATCCCAGCAATACCAGCAGCACACGGCGAACATCACCGACTACCTGCTCCTGCAAACCTATCATGTGCATCCCGAAGGTGAGGCCGCGCTTGTCCTTCTCACGGATGCGGGCGGCAATGGCGTTGACATCGTCCTGTGCCCGCTGCATGTTCACGCCAGGCTTCAGGCGTACCATGATGTTGTAGTTTTCATCGCCGCGCTTTTGTGCCGCGTCAGTACCAAGAGGCAGGGGCAGGATGACATCGATATTGTCCATCGGCCCCTCTGAAGGCATTACTTCGTTATTGAGCAGAAACTCGGGGCCGAGAACGCCAGCCACAGTATATTGAGTTCCGCTGAGGGTGATGGCTTTCCCAATGATTGCAGGATCGGCGCTGAAGAGCCTTTTCCACACGCGATCGGTCAGAACAGCAACAGGAGCTTTACCGGGATGATCATCCTCATCAAGCAGCAGGCGTCCCAATTTCGCCCTGGCGCCCAGCATGGTAAGCAGGCTTGATTGCGTGAGCATGATGGTGACGCGCTCCGGTTGGTCGCGTCCAGTCAGCGTGGCATTTCTGCTCTGTGCCAGCGCCATCTGCTCAAACGAGTGGTTTTCGTTTTTGAGATCGACGTATTGTCCCGGTGAAGGCCAGTCGCGAAAGATGCCGATGCCCGGCGAGTGCAGCCAAATCGCCGCCAGTCTTTCCGGCTGCGGGTAGGGCAACGGATGCAGCAGCAGCGCATCAATCACGCTGAAAATCGCAGTATTGGCGCCAATGCCGATAGCCAGCGAAAGCACAATGGCCAAGCTCGAACCGGGGTTCTTGCGCATCATGCGCAGGGCATACACAAGATCTTGCAGGAAGGTTTGCATGGAGGTCACCGGGGCGTCTTGAATATACACCAGCCGCTCTGGTTATAGACGTTTGGGAATGAGTTTGGTGTGGCGAGGACGAAGAATTAACGACGGCAGGCCGTGTGACCCGCAATTCAGCGTTCATCCGCAGCAAAAGAATACTGTCTAGCGGTCCGCATACGCCAATGTTCTCACTGGCGTGAACCTTAAGAATGCAGCCACGCCTTCGAACTCTTCAAACGCGTGGTTCTCCAGGAACGTGATCTGTGCCCCTTGTGCAGCAGCTTCGCGGACTAGGGCCTCTTCCGCATCCATGGACCGCAACTGATGATTGCCGCAATCGGCGCAGCGCCTGCTGCTCAGGTTGAGGCGTCCGCATTCATTGCAGCGATGGAGCCAGCGGCAGGCGGGCATGGCAAGCACCAGATCCTTCACTGCGCCCTGGGCGAGTGCTGCGGTAACGTCTTCCAGGCCGGTTGCTGCGCTCAGTCCTTCCTTATCATGGATTTGCGTAAGCAGCGCCTGGCGCTGATCTGAGTCATGCTCCCGCAGCACGGAATCCACGTGCTCAAGCAGTTCTTCGGCACTCATCTCCAGAGCCATGGGAATGAACCTTCCGACAATACGGTTTTCAAGATCGGCAGGAATTCGCGGATGCAACTCTGCCCACATATCATACCGGCAGCCGATGATTACAGGCAGCTCACCTGCTACTTGACACAAGGTTTTGAGAGTTCTATCCAGGAACTCAACAGCATGGCACTCTTTGTGGCGTTGAATCGAAGATGACCATCCTGTACGGCAATCATGAGGACATACGTGCGGCTCGGCCTCCAGTTCACAGACCTTGCTCACGGTGAGACCGTGATTCACGGCAAAGATGGCGGCATGTTCCCGTTCCACCAGAAGCACCATGGGATTAGTCTGGCGCTGCAGCGCGCGTTGCAACGGAACAATATGAAAGACATGATCGATATCGATGCCAGCAGTACCAGAGCGGAACGGCAGCTCAAACTCTTCCCAGATAGCCTGTTGCGGAGAGGCGAAGAGCACGTGCAGCGCGGCTTTGGGCGTGAGCCAGCTCTCCATGACCGTGGCGATTTTTTTCCAGTCTTCCAGATCCGGGTTCTTCTCTGCGGCTGCAGCCAGTTCGCGCAGCAGGTGTTTTAGCCGGATGGCATCGCCCTTCTCGTCGTCCGGATGAGTCTGAAAGTAGACGGATACTGCATTCAGGTTTTTGCTGCTGATGAGGCCCAGATTCGACAGCCGGGTCTCTTTCGCCGGGAATGTGGCTGTGCAGATCATTGTGGCTCCTGAAGCACCGGAAATGCCTTCGCCGGTGCGGGTCATGGTACAACTGAATTCTGGCCGATGAACTGAGAATCGGCTGTGATGCTACGCACATCCGCGTGTGAGCAAAGTCACACGTCAATCATGAAAGAAGGCTGAGATTGTGGGTCTGTCCGGCTTGCGGCTCTACTCCGGGGAGCCGCATGGCGAAATAAACACCGTCTCAGCCTCTGAGCGTTGCCAGACCGGGCAAGTCTTGCAAAGACACTTGGGTCTGGAGCCGCGCTGGTCGTCTGCCTGCTTTCGGAGAAACCGCTTTGGGAGGCCCGAACCGTTGCGACAGCTCGACAGCGGTGATGATATGAGCCCGAAGTTCTGCAGGATGTGATCATCATCACATTGCTGTATGATCTTGCGGGATGCACGATTTCAGCACCTCCAGGAGTGGAATTTCAGTGTTAATATTCTGTAAAAACAGCATGCCGCACGTTCTCTTCGGGAGGACTTTTGAACCCACACTCACATCCACAAAAGCAGCCGCCTGACGTTATGCCTGAAAGCACCACAGAAAAGCGCTTTCTCAAACTGCTGGAAGCAGCCCCGGATGCCATCCTGGAGGTCGATCCGGAAGGAAAGATCGTTCTGCTCAACCAGACGGCGGAAAATATGTTTGGCTACAGCCGCGACGAGCTTCTTGGGCTGAATGTGGAAACACTGGTGCCGGCAGGCATGCGCGGGAATCATTCCCATCACCGCAATTCCTATACCACCAATCCGCAAACACGGCCCATGGGCAGCGGCCTGGAGTTGAAAGCGCAGAAGAAAGACGGAACGCTCTTCCCGGTCGAGATCAGCCTCAGTCCCAACTGGACGGAGGGCAGGTTGTACGTGATCGCGTTGATTCGCGACATCAGCGAGCGCAAGGAAGCGGATGACCGGCTGCGCGCCATCCGGGAACAGTACACGGCCGAACTGGCCATCAAGAACAAACAATTGGAGGCGCGCAATCTGGAGGTGGAAAAAGCCAACCGCCTCAAGAGCGAATTCCTGGCCAGCATGAGTCACGAACTGCGCACGCCTCTGCATACAGTCATAGGCTTTTCCGAGCTTCTGATGGAAGAAACGGAGGGGCCGCTCAATGACAAGCAGCAGCGCTTTCTCGGCCATATTCTTCAGGATTCACGGCATCTGCTCGAATTGATCAACGAGGTTCTGGACATCAGTAAAATCGAGGCGGGCAAGCTGGAACTTCAGTGCGAAGCATTCAATTTCGCCGAATGTGTAGCTGAAGTGTTTCACGGCATTGAGCAGCGCGCGGCGGCCAAGAGCCTGCGCGTGGAAAACAAAAATACGTTTACCGGAATGCTGTATGCTGATCGCCTGAGGATGAAGGAAGTTCTTTATAATCTCCTCACTAACGCGGTCAAATTTACGCCTGAGGGCGGTTCCATCTGGCTCGAGTCTGCAGTAGAGAAGGACCATCTTCGGGTGACCGTAGGCGATACAGGAATCGGCATTCCGGTGGAAGAGCAGGAAGCAGTCTTTGAGAAGTTCTATCAGGCCGGCACCACCGGCGGACTGCGTGAAGGCACAGGTTTAGGGTTGCCGATTACCCGGCGGCTGATCGAGTTGCACGGCGGCACAATCCGGGTAGAGAGCCGTCCGGGAGAAGGCAGCCGGTTTATTCTTATTCTTCCGCTCAATGGGCCCAGTAACATCGGATAACTTATATAAAATTCTCCAGCTAGGGTTATGAAACGGATCCTGATCGTTGAAGATAAAGCTACCAGCCGCGAATTGCTGCGCACGGTGCTACAGAATGAAGGCTACCAGACCATTGAAGCTGTGGATGGAGAAGATGCTATCGCCACGGCGAGCGCACAATCCCCTGATCTGATTCTGCTTGATCTGCACATGCCGCGGCGCAACGGATATGAAGTGCTGAGCATCCTGCGGCAGGACCAGCGCTTCACCGCCACTCCAATCATCGCCGTTACGGCCAGCGCCATGTCAGGAGATCGCGAAAAGGCTTTGGCCGCCGGCTTCAGCGGTTATCTCACCAAGCCAGTTCCACTTGCCAAACTGCGAGAAGAAATCAATCGCCTGCTGCCAAGGACGTAAAATTTTTTGCTGGAAGATCAGATGCCATTCATTTCAAGGGCACGGGATTACCCCACTCACAATCATCTTTGTTGTAGATGTGGAGTTGCTCTTGATGCGTTCCCCACCACTTGCTCCACACGCGTGATCTGCGACTGGGAGGCACCGCGCACCAGTCATGATGTGTCAGTTGTGTGAGGGCTTCGCAGGCGGGAGCACCCTCATTGAAGGCGCTGTATTCCTTGATCAACAGCGGAACAGCATCCTGGGAGGCCGTAGTTCCCAGCGCGTAAATCAGATCATTGGTAAGTTGCGCATCATCGGTGTGGAACGCCTTGAAGGCAGCTACTGCGCGCCAGCCTCCAATCCTGCCCAACGCTTCAATTGCAATGGACTGAATATTACGATCCTTTGCAGCTTTGTCGCCGTGAAGCAATCCGGCGAAGAAATCAAGTTGAGCGGGATGCGCAATGGACATCAGCGCATAGGCTACACTGTGCTGGAACACGAGATCAGTGCTTTGCTCATATAGCTCAACCAGCATGTTTCGAGACTCAGCGGTATTCATTCGCGCCAGGCCCCTGATTCCCTCTGACCAGTTATGCTTGTCCAGGGCAAAACTCCTGAGCAGGTTGAAGAGGAATGGCGGGGCCATTTCCGCGATTGCTTTTCGCGCCATGTACCTGGTCTCGCTGGCTCTCTCGAGTTCTTCATACGAGAGGTTTTCCAGTGAACATGTGGCTGCCTCGACCAGCGGCTGGTAAATCTTCTTCAACTCGTCATCAGTCCCGTCGCGCACAAAGATCGGCAGCGATGCTGAAATCGTGTTTCCCTCAATATTGTCACGCTTTCCGGATAATCGTGAAACTTCAGATTTGCCGCTGACTTTAACAACAAAATTACCGGGACCAAGACGATAATTTTGCAAGAGCCTCCGAAAGATGCGTGAACTTCCAGGCTGGAGTTGCGGAGGATGATCGATGCCCCCGCAGCTATCACCCCCAACTCCTCGACCGCAGCCATATCGATCATTTGATTCGGTTGCGAGACCGGGAATCTTGATTTGCACATCATGATCACAGCCGAAGCCATAGACAAGCGGTGTATCGCCGATGTTTTTGACTTCGATAAGCACGATTACCGGTTCACCTACAAGATATTCAGTCTTGTCGGTCCGAGCCGAGATAGAAACCTGGGCTGCAACGGTATGGACGAAAAAAACCAGAAGGCAGAAGCGAGACAGCACCAGAAAATCCTACTCTGTTTGCTGGGTAATGTTAAGCAGCACACCGACGCTGGCCAGCATGACAAATACCGAAGTGCCACCGTAAGAGATGAACGGCAAGGTGATGCCTTTGGTGGGCAGCAGGGCCAGAACCACGCTGATATTGAAGAACGCCTGCAGCACGATCATGGTGGTAATGCCGGTGGCAAGATAGCGTCCGAAGGTATCACGGGTGCGCAGGGCAGTACGGAAGCCTCTCCAGGCAAAAATCGAAAACAAAGCAACGATGATGATCGCGCCGATCAGCCCCAGTTCTTCTGAAGCAACGGCATAGATGAAGTCAGTATGCGGCTCAGGCAAGTAGAAGAGCTTTTGCTTGCCTTCCATGAGACCAATCCCAGTGAGCCCACCGGTGCCGACTGCAATCAATGACTGAATGATGTGAAAGCCTTTACCCTGTGGATCAGCCCACGGGTTCAGAAAAGCCAGCATACGGTCGCGGCGCCAGCCCACGTGGAAGAGCAAGATGTAGAGCGCAGGGATAAGGGGAATAGCAGCATAGGCAAAGTACCGCAGCCGCACCCCGGCGATATAAAAGATAGCCGCTGTAATGCCGAGGCAGACAATGGCTGTTCCCAGATCGGGCTGCTTCACGATCAGGATGGCGAACAATGCCGCCGGAATGACCGCCGGCAGAAGGGTATGCCGCCAGTCATCGATCATCCTGGTCCGGTTTTCGAGAAAGAAAGCCAGGAAGAGGATCAATGCGGGTTTGGCCAGTTCCGAAGGCTGGAATGACATGGCTCCCAGCTTCACCCAGCGATGCGTGTTGTGGGAGCGATCCAGAAAAAAGACCGCTACCAATAGTAAGGTGGTAATGCCCAGTAAGGTAAAGACTATGCCGGGATGCTTCCAGCGGCGGTAATCGATGTTCATGATGACCGCCATAGCAGCGAGTCCGGCGAGCACCCAGCCCAATTGACGCAACAGAAAATGATAAGGAGAGCCAAACCGTTCGCCGGCCATTACCGCTGAAGCGCTGAATACCATGACAACTCCCAGCGCTACGAGCACCAGCGTAGAAGCAAACATCCATTTATCGATGCCGACCTGTTTGGCCACTAGGCGCGCTCTCCTGTGGTAACGGGGGTAAGCGCATGCACCAATTCTTTGAAGATGCGGCCGCGCTGTTCGTAATTTTCAAACTGGTCGAAGCTGGCACACGCGGGGGCGAGCAGCACTACATCTCCGGGAGCAGCTGCTTCGAATGCCTGGCGAACGGCCCGGTCGAGAGTGCCGGAATAAATGAGTTGGGTTGAGCCCTGGATGTGCGATTTGATCTTTTCAGCGGCTGCGCCGATCAGGTATGCGGCCTTGGTGCGGCTGCGCAAAAGTGAATTCAAAACGGTGTAGTCGCTGCCTTTATCTTTGCCGCCCAAAATAATGTGAATGTTCCCGGGGAAAGATTCGAGGGCCTTGATCGTGGCGTCAACGTTTGTGGCTTTGGAATCGTTGTAGAAGCTCACGCCGTTGAGCGTGGCCACCGGCTCAAGCCGGTGCTCCACACCGCGGAATTCAGCGACGGCCTTGCGCACCTGCTGCGGCTCGCATCCGGCGATCATGCCAACGCACACTGCCGCCAGAACATTTTCCAGGTTGTGCGCGCCCTTCAGATGAATATCGCTGACCGGCAGCACCTCAGTTTCTTGACCATTGGAAAGAAAGACGATCTGGTCATTCTTGAGGCAGGCGCCGTTCTCCACTCCCTGCTTACGACTGAACCAGTAAGATGCGCCCTTCAGCTTGCTCTTGAGGCCGGCGCTGGTGGGATCATCAGCATTCAATACAGCGAAGTCGCTGGCCTGCTGGTTCTCGAAGATGCGCGCTTTGGCATCCACATAGGCCTGAAACGTTCCATGCCGGTCAAGATGGTCCGGCGTAATGTTCAGGATGGCGGCAATCCACGGACGAAACTGCTGGATGGTTTCAAGCTGGAAGCTGGAGATTTCCAGCACCACGAAGCTATCAGGAGAGGACTGCCCAGCCAGGGAAATGACTGGCGTTCCGATGTTCCCGCCGACCAGAGTCTTTCTGCCGCTCTTGCCCAGAATTTCGCCCACCAATGTGGTAGTCGTAGTCTTTCCATTGGAGCCGGTAATCGCGATAATTTTTCCCTGCAGGAATCGGCACGCCAGTTCTACTTCACCGATGACCGGAATGCCGAGAGTGCGGGCGTGCTGAAGTTGCGGCTGGTCTGAGGGAACGCCGGGACTGACGACAATCAGATCCTGATCGCGAAAAGTGCGTTCGGCATGGCGGCCGGTTTCGAGCGATATGCCGCGATCAAGCAGCGCGGGAATCTCTTTCTGCAGTTCGGCTTCTGTCCTGGTATCTGAAACGGTAACGCGCGCACCCTGCTGCTGAAGGAAGATAGCGGCGGCAACACCGGAGCGTCCCAGACCCACCACCAGCACGCGTTTATTTTTCAATTCCATCGCAAATTCCATTTTGCCATGACTTGGCAGGAGCTAGCGCAACTTCAGCGTGGTAAGTGCAAAAAGTGCAAACACCAGGGAGGCGATCCAGAAGCGGGTAATGATCTTGGACTCCGACCAGCCTACCAGCTCAAAATGGTGGTGCAGCGGGGCCATTTTGAAGATGCGTTTCTTGCGCAGCTTGTAAGAACCCACCTGCAGGATCACGGAGACGGCCTCAATCACAAACACTCCACCGATGAACGGCAGCAGCAGTTCCTGCTTAATAATGACAGCAACCGTGCCAATCGCCCCTCCCAGGGCAAGCGAGCCGACGTCGCCCATGAAGATCTCCGCCGGGTGGGCGTTATACCAGAGAAAGCCGATACTGGCTCCCACCATGGCTCCGCAGAAAATAGTCAGTTCGGCCACCTGCGGCATCTTCTGCAGTTCCAGGTATTCGGAAAATGAGGCATGGCCGCTCACGTAAGTAAGGATCGTCAGTGCTCCGGCGGCAATGACTGTGCAGCCGATGGCCAGTCCATCCAGGCCATCGGTCAGGTTCACGGCATTACTCGATCCAACGATCACCAGCATGACAAACAGCACGAAAGGCGCAAAGGCCAACGGCCACAAATGCGGATAATGGCGCAGGCTTTCGATCACCAGGTCAGGCCGGAACTGCTTCATGAATGGAACCATCAGGTGAGTGGAATACTGGCTGACGGCAGTAAGCGTTACCAGGACGAAGCCGACGAGGGCGGCCGCTGAGAACTGCAGGACGAGTTTCATGCGTCCGGTCAAGCCGAGGTTTCGCTTGTTGACGACCTTCAGGTAGTCATCAGTGAACCCGATGGCGCCAAAGGCCAGGGTGGAAAAGATCACCAGCCATATGTAGCGGTTGGAAAGATCGGCCCAAAGCAGCGTAGGCACAATAATGGAAATGGTGATCAGTACCCCGCCCATGGTGGGGGTGCCGGCCTTTTTTTGGTGGGCTTTCGGTCCTTCTTCACGAATGTACTGGCCGATCTGGAATTCCTGGAGGCGGCGGATAATAGCCGGACCGATAATCAGGCCCATGAAAAGCGCCGTCAGGCTCGCAAATGCTGTGCGAAAGGTTACATAACGGAAAATTCGAAACGGTGGAAAGTAGACGAACAGTTTCTGATAAAGAAGCCAGTAGAGCAATATTCCTCCGCTAGTTAATGTTTACCATGCCGCCGCATGAGGTTACAGAGTGGGTTCCTTAAGGATAACCTATTCGCTTCGCATTCAGCCGTCAGCCCCTGCGGATTCTCTTTTGCCTTGGGAGTAATCACTCTGGATTTACCGCAGAGGGCGCGAAGGACGCAAAGGAGAATAGGAGAGAAAACCACCTGGTAATCAATTTTTTCTCACCTTTCCAGCACTCAAGCCCATGAACTGGATCGCGAGGGACTGGGTGCAAGGATGAGTTTTATCCGCGCAGCCGAGGGCGGCTGCGCTCCCTACGAATTCTGGCGAGACCCTACGCTGCGGTGTGAATCAATCAAATTTTGATTGCCTGCTGTAGTTTTTCCAGCGCCTTCTCGAGCTTTACGCCACGGGACGCCTTTAGAAGTACGGCATCGCCGGGACGCAGTTCGCGGGCCAGCCATTCGCCTGCCTCTTCCGGGGTTTCGACATAGCGTGCCTGCGAGCCAGCGGCAGCCGCGCCTTCAGCCAGTGCCTTGGCCAGACCGCGAACGCCGATCACCAGATCGATCTTCTTTTCGCCTGCATGCTTTCCGTTTTCGCGATGCAGCTTTTCTCCTGCAGGCCCAAGTTCGAGCATCTCCCCGGCGATCAGGATATAGCGCTGGGCCTTCATGCTGGCCAGGGTATCGATCATGGCATTCAGGGCACGGGGATTGGAGTTGTAACAATCATTGAGGATGGTCGCGCCACCAATCTCCAGCACCTGGCCACGCTTATCCGCAGGCTGAACGGTTCCCAGCGCGGCAGCGGCCTGAGAAGGAGAGATGCCCCGCTCCAGTGCGGCCGCAGTAGCCGCCAAAGTGTTATAGATGTTGTGCTCGCCCACCAGAGGCAGCCGCACCTGCTCAATCACACTGCCTATGACCAGATCAAAGGTGGAACCATCCGCGCCATTGAGCTGAACGTTGTGAGCGGTAACGTCCGCTGAGCGACGGATGCCAAACGTCACGACTTTGCCTTTGAAATCACGGCTGAACTGGCAGACATAATCATCGTCGGCATTCAGCACAGCCACACCGCCGGGATGCAAGGTTTCGATGATCTCGTACTTAGCGCGGGCGATATCCGCAAGCGAATTGAAGAATTCCAGGTGAACGGGCGCCACGGTAGTCACAATGGCGAGATCATGGTGAGCCAGCGTGCCCAGTGCAGAAATCTCTCCGGCATGGTTCATGCCCATCTCAATCACAGCCACATCATGCTCAGGCTCAAGCTTCAACAACTGCAGAGGGAGGCCGATGTGATTGTTCAGGTTGCCGCTGCTCTTCAGCACCCGGTAGCGGGTCATCAATAAGTGAGCCAGCAGTTCCTTGGTGGTGGTCTTGCCTGCCGAACCGGTCACGGCCAGCAGCGGCTTACCCCAAAGTCTGCGGGCGGCCGCGCCGAGAGACTGCAATGCGCGGAGCGTATCTTGCACAACAAGCAGCTTGTGAGGATCGGCGGGAACTGTTTTCCCGGTTGCCACCAAAGCAGCGACAGCGCCGCGTTCCAGAGCCTGAGGCACATAGTCATGCCCGTCGAAGTGTTCGCCTTTCAGGGCAATAAAGAGATCACCGGGATTGAGCGTGCGCGAATCAATGGAGTACCCCATGGCGACCTGTTCCTGTTCAAAGTCGCCTTTGGCTGCCGAAAATTCAGCAATACGCCACAACGGCAATTTCATCGCTTCGCTCCCTCGGCTGCTTTCAAGTATCCCATCTGCTGTAATGCTTCGCGCGCCACCTTTACATCATCGAATGGAAATACACCTTCGCGGGTGATCTGGTGTTTTTCGTGACCTTTGCCGGCGATCAATACCACGTCGCCTGCGGTCGCTTCGGCAATCGCAATGGCAATGGCTTTTTTGCGCTCTGGTTCAACAGTGTAGCGTGTCTTCGTGCTTTCGAGCCCGGAAAGAGCATCTTCGATGATCTTCATTGGGTCCTCGCTACGGGGATTATCGGAGGTCAAGACCACAAAGTCGCTTCCCTTACCGGCGGCCTCTCCCATCAGCGGACGCTTGCTGCGATCGCGGTCGCCACCACAACCAAAGACAGTGATGACACGCCCGCGGGCACCACCGCGCCCGGCAAAATCCCGCGCAATTGCAGTAAGGTTACGCAAAGCATCATCAGTGTGAGCGTAGTCCACCACTACAGTAAATGGCTGGCCGCAATCTACGCGCTCCAAACGGCCGGGCACCTGTTGAAACCGGCTTATGGCCCCGGAGATTTGCTCCAGCGAACATCCACGCGCCCAGGACGCGGCTGATGCAGCCAGCATGTTGTAGATATTGATGCGTCCGATCAGAGACGCACGGATGTTTAGCGTTCCTGCGGGCGTGACCATATCGAATTGCGTGCCCTGAGGCTGAAGAAGGACGTTGCCGGCGTGAAAATCGCCATCATTGATGCCATAACTGAAGACTTGTTCGCTCGCATTTTTGCTGACACTCAGCAGGGCGCTCCCATATTCATCCTCACAATTAATCACCGCCACGCGTGGAGGTTGAGCGCCGCTGCCGTGGAACAACATGCGTTTGGCAGCGAAGTAGCTGTCCATATCCTTGTGGTAGTCAAGATGATCACGGGTGAGATTGGTAAAAACCGCCACGTCAAAGGGCAGGCCGTAAACGCGTCCCTGCTCCAGGGCATGGGAAGAGACTTCCATGACCGCATCGGTACCGCCTGCTGATAGCTGCTGGGAAAAAATCTGGTTTAGCTCCAGCGACTCGGGAGTGGTATGGGGCGCGGAAAGTACCCGTCCAGCTACATGGTACTCAATGGTGCCAATAAGAGCGGTCTTATTCCCACAGAAGTTCAGGATGGATTCGATCAAAAAAGCCGTGGTGGTCTTGCCATTGGTTCCGGTGATACCAATGATCTTGAGCTTCTCCACTGGATGTCCGTAAAAATTGGCGCTCAGAGTAGCCAGGGTCCTTCGCCCATGCTTCACCACAACCCATGCGGTTTTGGGGCGGACATGCTCTTCAGGAGAGTCCGTGAGAACTGCCACAGCGCCATTGGCAAGGGCTGCATCAATGTAGCGGTTTCCGTCAGTGCTCTCGCCGCGTATGGCTACAAAAAGCCAGCCGGGGTTCACGCGGCGCGAGTCATAGTCAAGGCCCAGAATGTCCGGATCGCCGCCTCGGGGTATCAACCCCGTACCGCGCAGCAGCTCTGAGAAATGCATGATGGGATTATATGGAGGATGTGGTGGAAATTCTGCAAAGAAACCCGGCCGGAGACGTTCCTTTAGTGATCTGTACTGACGTAAAGAATGAACCCTCAACACGATGATTTCAAATGCCGGGACGGTGAAGCATCCGTCATTGATTCATGGAAATGCATGGCAAGGAAGCTCATGCCAACAATTCTGGCGATGGCCATTCTGGGAATACCTCTTTATCTTTGCACAAGGCATTTCCGAGGCGACTTTATAAAGATTATTCTCGCTATTATTAGCGTTTATCGATCTCTGCTGGGCCTCGCTGGACTTATCCTCACCAGAAGAAAAGAACGTCTAGGAGTCTGTCGGAAATAAAAAATACAGTTTCGCATTTTCTAGCCAATGCGGAGGGTTTAAATTGCATGGGGAATGAGAACGAGGGAAGTTGAGATTCTGCCTGGGCTCCTTTTCCGAGCCGCAAGGAGACTTCTTGGCAATCCATGCGAGAAAAAGCCTGCTGTCTTCGTTTTTTAAGTCATTTTGAATG
>QHVI01000152.1 GCA_003223515.1 Candidatus Angelobacter sp. Gp1-AA117 | reverse complement strand
TGCGCCCCGTCCGAATGTCGGCCCCAAACTGGAGACCGTGGGGCCGTGTCAAACACGGGCCTGGTTTTCCAGGTAGCAGACCCCCAGGCTGCGCATCGTCTTCACAATCAGGTAATTGATCTCGTTGGTATCGGTGCAGCCGCCGTTCCAGGCAATGCTCTCGCAGCGGTTGACCGTATTGCCCTTGTCGTCAGTCTCAATGAAGGTTTCATCGCGGGTCTTCTTGACGTGGCGCGCAATCTCGCTGATCGCCTGGTCCCACGGAATATCTTCCCAGTGATCTGATCCCGGACGCCGCACCTGTGGCTTCAGCAACCGGCGGTCATTCAGAATGTCATGATAAAGGGAAGCGCCTTTGGGGCAGAGTGTGCCGCGATTGATGGGATCATCGGGATCGCCTTCCACGTGTACCACCTGGGGGGTCACGTTTTTGGCTTTGTCGCCCAGCGTGTGAATGATCACGCCGCAGCTTACCGAGCAATAAGGACAGATGCTATGGGTTTCCGTGGTGCGTGCAATCTTAAGGCCACGTGATTGCGCAAGTGCCGGCTTGATATCAAAGCCGAAAAGTAGTCCGGCGGCCCCGCCACTCAGACCTACTTTAAAGAACTGACGTCTGCTAAGAGACATTTACGAACCTCCTGAATTTACAGAAGATTGCTTGCGCGCATCATACGCTTGAATCTATCGCAAGGCAATGAAAAATGGCCTTCATCCGTTGGTATTGGTTCGCAAAAAACAAACAAAACATGGCCGGGCATACCAACGGGAGATGGGCACTTTAATTATGGGGCGTCAGAACAGGTGTTTTGATGTAAAAATGCTCGTCGCAGGAATCCTTCAGGATTGAATACAGCGCCGCGACCGCAGAAGCACATAATAATGATGGCAAAGTGATCCATCATTTGCCTAAAGAATTTCCGCCTTTCCGCCGATAGACACAGTCGAGGATGGTCCACACCATCCTGTCTCAATCTGCATCTGCAGGAGAAAAGAACATTGGTCCGGCGCCATACATTCCAGAGAACCAGACTGTTTCTGCTGATCTATCTCGCATTCGGATCGGGAATTGCCACCGCCGAAACTCCGATCAAACCCATCAGGCAGTACGTCCATAACGTCTGGCGGACAGAAGAAGGCCTGCCTCAGAATTCCGTCGAGGTGGTCTTGCAGACACGCGATGGATATCTGTGGCTCGGGACCCAGGAAGGCCTGGTGCGTTTCAATGGGGCCGAATTCACGCTGTTCAACAAAGCCACTACTAGCCTTATCAAACACAATGACATTCGCGCCCTGCTGGAAGACCGCCAAGGCAATCTCTGGATTGGCACCTTCGGCGGCGGTTTCATACGCTATCGCAACGGCCAGTTTCTCCACGCATACAACCGCAATGCAGGACTTTCAGACAATTTTGTAAACACTCTTCTTGAGGACAGGCAGGGTAATCTCTGGATCGGCACCTACAAGGGATTAAACAAGTTCAATGGCGGAAGCTTCACCAGAATTGAAGGTGATCCGGAACTTTCTGAGCAGATCATCAATGCTCTGGCTGAAGACCAGCAGGGAAACATCTGGATAGGCACCAATCGCGGCGTCAGCCGGATATCTCCGGGCAGTTCGACCGCATCGATGGCGCTCCTCTCCGGGCAGGTAATAAGGACGCTCTATGCAGATCGTTCCGGCACCGTCTGGATTGGCACCGACCAACTGGGCCTCTACGCCTATACCAAGAGCCGGCTCGTTCATTACGGTACGCAGCAGCAACTGCCCAAGGCGCCGGTCTTGAGCATCATGCAGGATGCGCGCGGCTCGCTATGGGTCGGCACTGGCGCAGGAGGGGTTTGTCGCCTGAACGACCTGGGTACTGACCGGTCTTTTGAGTGCTATACCTCGAAAGACGGCCTGAGTGGCGACTCTGTGATGTCTCTTCTTGAGGACCGTGAAAAGAGTGTCTGGGTCGGCACCGAAACAGGAGGACTGAACCGTTTCAAAGACGGCTCCATGACCACCTACGGCGCTGCCTCGGGATTCAACGGCGCGGTGCGCTCGATCTATGAGGCACATGATCATAGTGTCTGGGTCGCTCTCGATACCGGCTTGCGCCGTTGGCGAGATGGCCGTGTGATTCCATACATTACCCCTGGTGGACCAGCCAATAATTACGCCTGGGCGGTTGCCGAAGATCGTGAAGGTAAGATCTGGGTCGGCACCAACGAAGGCGGTTTGAATGTATTCACCACCCACGGACTGCTGAAGACCTATACCAAGCGGGATGGGCTGGCGGATGACCAGGTCCACGCCGTATTTCAAGATAAGGATGGCAAGATCTGGATCGGAACGGAACGCGGCGGGGTAAGCCTGTTCTCCAACGGAAAGTTCAAGACCTACAGCAGCAAAGATGGGCTGTCCAATAACCGGGTGTGGACCATCTTCCAGGACCACAACCAGAGTCTCTGGTTTGGCACAGATGGCGGCCTCAGCCGTTTTGACCATGGAAAATTCACAAGCGTGAATCTGGATGACGGCGAGAACGGTGGGAATGCCACAGGCGGCGTGATGTACATCTATGAAGATCCGGAGCATGTTCTCTGGATCGGCACTTATGGAGGCGGCCTGAAGCGGCTCAAGGATGGCAAGATCACGACCTACAGTACCCGCAACGGTTTGTTCGATGACAGCGTCTGGGCCGTTCTTGAAGATGATCTTGGGAATTTCTGGATGAGTTCCAACTTCGGCATTTTCCGCGTGCGTAAAAGTGAACTCACCGAATTTGCAGAGGGGAAAGTCTCCAGAATCAACAGCATTTCTTACGGCATGTCTGACGGCATGCTGGGGACCGAGTGCAACGGAGGCAGCCAGAATGCAGCCTGGAAGACCCCCGGAGGCACCTTGCTCTTTGCCTGCGTGCGCGGCATTGTCTCTGTAACGCCGGGCAGCATCAAGTCGAACCCGCTTCCGCCGCCCGTGGTCCTAGAAGGCGCTCTGGTGAATGGGCGCGAGGTACTCCGGGGCAACAGTACAACTCCGGTAGGCAGAGGCGAATTGGAATTTCATTTCGCGGGGCTGAGTTACCTGGCGCCCGAGAGAGTCGCCTTTAAATACAAGCTCGAAGGGTTCGACAAAGAATGGATTTCCGCAGGCCATCGCCGCGTGGCCTACTACACGAATATTCCTCCCGGTCCGTACAAATTTCGGGTGATTGCCTCTAATAACGATGCTGTGTGGAACGAAGCCGGAGCCTCATTCGATTTTTATCTCAGCCCCCGCTTCTACCAGACGTGGCTTTTCTATGCAGCTCTGGCTCTCCTGCTGGTCGGGGCCGGACTCGGCATATACCTGTTGCGCATGCGGGCCTTGCGCAAACGTGAAGAAGAGCTGCTTGTGCTGGTGAATGAGCGCACGATCGACCTGCAGCAGGAAATCGCCGAACGCAAAAAGATCGAATGCGATCTGCAACAGGCAAAAGAAGGAGCCGAAACGGCAACCCGGTCGAAAAGCGAATTCCTGGCCAACATGAGCCATGAGATCCGCACGCCGTTAAATGGTGTCATTGGAATGCTCGAACTGACCCGGCAGACCGATCTGAGCCAGGAGCAGCGCGAGTTTCTCGGGATGGCAGGTGATTCCGCCACCGCCCTGCTGAGCGTGATCAATGACATTCTGGACTTTTCCAAGGTGGAAGCAGGCAAGCTTGAGCTGGATTCCACGGAATTCACTCTGGCTGAAACGGTTGCGGAAAGCGTGCGCACCATCGCGCTGCGAGCCCACCAGAAGCATCTTGAGCTTATCTGTTTCGTTGATCCGCAGACCCCCAACTGGCTGAACGGAGATCCGGCGCGACTCAAGCAGGTGCTGATTAACCTGCTGGGCAATGCCGTTAAGTTTACTGGGCGCGGCGAGGTCGCCCTGGATGTGCGTCCGGTCCATATGGGAGCTGAGACTGCGGAAATAAGATTTTCGATTTCCGATACCGGTGTGGGCATTCCGCCCGACAAGCAGAAGGTCATCTTTGACGCGTTCTCGCAAGCGGACAGTTCCACCACCCGCAGGTTTGGAGGTACTGGTTTAGGTCTGGCTATTTGCTCTCGGATTGCCAACCTCATGGGCAGCGCCATTCAGGTTGAAAGCACCCAGGGAAAGGGATCTGTTTTCTCTTTCTCTGCAACTTTCAAAATCTCCCAGGTTGCGCAGGACGCCGGTAATTTCGAAGATAAAGCAGATCTAAAGGGTGTTACCGCGCTCATCGTGGATGACAGTCTTACGAACCGTCGCATTTTGGAACGCATGCTGTCAGGCTGGGGTATGCTGCCTGTGGCAGTCGACTCCGGGCCGGCCGCCGTTCCCCTTCTGCTTACGGCAGCCCGCAGCAATACTCCTTTTTCACTGGTACTGGTGGATTACCGCATGCCCGAAATGGATGGGTTTGAGCTGGTCGAGCGCATTCAGGAACATCCTGAGCTTTCGTCGGCAGCGGTGATGATGCTTACCTCCGATGATTATCACGTAACCGCGCAGCGCTGTCGTGACATGAAACTGGCTGAGTATCTGATCAAGCCGGTGAAAGAATCTGACCTGCTCCATGCCATCTGGCGTTTGCTGGTCCACGATGAAAAGCAGAAGGCGGTTGCCAGGCGCGAACAGGACCAGCCGCAAAGCCCCGTGGCCCTTCAAATACTGCTGGCTGAGGACAACATCATCAATCAGCGTCTGGCGGTGCGCCTCCTGGAAAAAATGAGTCATACCGTGGTTGTTGCCTCTTCCGGAGTAGAGGCCTTGGAACTTGCCGGCTCGCAATCGTTTGATCTGGTCCTGATGGACGTGCAAATGCCGGAGATCGATGGCTTTACCGCAACGGCTGAGATTCGGAAAAGGGAACAGTCCTGCGGTGGTCACCTGCCGATCATTGCTATGACGGCCCACGCCCTCAAAGGAGACCGCGAAAGATGCTTGCTCGCCGGGATGGATAACTACATCTCAAAGCCTATCAATGCCGCCGAACTGAAAGACGTGATCGATGCCACGTTGCAAACCGTTCGGAATAAAATAATTCCGCACATTCCACCGGACGAAATCCTCAGGCCGGGCTTGAGCGGCTGATCTTGTCCAGGCACAGGCCGGCAGGTTACTTCTTCAGGGCCGTTTCCGAAACGATGCGCATCTTCCACGCATATTCCTCGAACGCCTTGCGTCCCTTGCCGCTCAGGCTGCAGATGGTGAGAGGATACTTGCCTTTAAACGTCTTTTGAATGTGGACATAACCTGCGTCCTCCAGCTTTGAAAGATGGCTGGAGAGATTGCCCTGAGTCAATCCGCACTCGCGCTGCAGATAAAGGAAGTCGGCTTCCTCCAGGGCATAAAGCATGGTCACGATCATGAGCCGCGCCGGTTCGTGGATCACGCGATCCAGCGTGGTCAAGTGTTGAGGCGAAATAGGTTCGTTCAGCACCAGCACCCATGAGGTGCCAGTGCTGAATCGAGGCGTTCATTTTAGAGGTGGTGCGCCATTTTGCGGGAAGGTGCTTTGGATGTAGGTGGAGCAGCGCGCCGCACCGGTCGCTTAACGGTGGTGCCCTGAATGTTATTGAAAGGAACCGTCGCTGCGAAGGTCGGCAAGTTCTGCGCCCGTACCTGGGTTGCAGCTTCAAAGCCTGAAGCCAGCTTGATGAGTGTTGGTTCACTGAAGGGCGGTCCGAAGAAGCTGATGCCCAGCGGTACACCGAACACTATGCCTGCAGGCACCTGGACAATTGGATATCCCGGCCCGGCTGCCAGGCTTGAGGTCCCAAAAATAAAATGGTCACCATAGAGCAGATCGGTGGCCCAGGCCGGATTATCAGTAGCCGAAACCACCGCATCCAGATGGAACTGGCTGATGGCCAGGTCAATTCCATTCGCCCCTGCGTCGTGATCGATGGCCAGCGCCTGGTTGTAAGTCAATCCGCCAAAGATGGGCTGAGGATCATCCGGCCCCGGCTCAAGTGCATTGGCGAGATCAAAGATGTCCTGGTTGAAGAAAGGCATTTCGACATCGGCATGGGCATTGTTGAAGTCGATTGCGCTTTGCAGGGTTCCACCGGCCACAGGAACACCGAGGCGCGTGCCGAAATAGGCCTGCACATCATTGCGGAATTCAAACAGTAATACCAGCAGCTCGCCATCGGCTGACGGAAAGCTGAACCCTTGCGCGTCAAGATCAATCACCGTCGCGCCTGCTGTGGTGAGAGCATCGATGGCATTTTCAAATGCATCGAGTACCACTGGCGGTGTAGGAACCAGCGGATCAAATCCGTTCAAACCTGCGCGAGTAACGCCGATCCTTGCTCCGTGCAGACCATTGGCATTCACAAACTGCGTGTAGTCGGTGGGAATACGTGCCGGACGGGTTTTACCTGTTCCTTGCCAACCCAGCGGAACGCCACCTGTAGCAGGGTCGCGTCCATCAAACGTGCGGCTCTGGATGACCCCGAGAGCTGCGGCTGCGTCTGCAACTGTGCGCCCATGAGGACCGACTGTATCCTGGGTATGCGAGATCGGCACAACCCCGGCGCGGCTTACCAGCCCAACCGTTGGTTTGATGCCAACCACACCATTGGCATTGGCTGGACACACAATGCTGCCATCCGTCTCCGAGCCGAACGAGACTGCTGCAAAATTCGCCGAAGTGGCCGCACCCGAACCTGAACTCGATCCACACGGATTGCGATCGATACCGTATGGATTGTGGGTCTGACCGCCGCGTCCCGACCATCCGCTGATCGATTCGAAAGAGCGGAAGTTGGCCCACTCGGAAAGATTGGTTTTGCCGAGAATCACTGCGCCACCGGCGCGCAGGTTGGCGGCCACGGTGGAATCATGCAATGCCGGGGTGCCCACCAGCGCAAACGATCCGGCGCTGGTCTGCATCTTGTCCCCGGTATCGATGTTGTCCTTCAGCAGCACCGGAATGCCATGCAGCGGCCCCAGCACCATGCCCCGCCTGCGCAGCGCGTCTGCATTGCGCGCCATGACCAGTGCATCAGGATTGAGTTCGATCACCGCGTTCACTCCCGGACCGCTCTGGTCCAGCGCCAGGATGCGGCTGATGTACTCCTGGGTGAGTTGTTCTGATGTGAGCCTGCCGGCGGCCATCTCCGCCTGGAGCTGGGCAACAGTAGCTTCGTTGTGCTGCGTGGGAATTGCAGTTTGTACCTGCGCTGCCGCCATAGCGGACACCAGCAGGGTGGCAAAGAGAACAATGTGTCTCGTAGAAGCGGTCATCTTTGGTCCTCCTTTAAGGACTCGGCCTGGCGAACGCCGTGGCGCAGGCCGTAAATGGCGGCGGCAAATCTATGCTGGTAATCCGGCAAAGTCAACACGGCAAACGGACATGATGTTGTTGCTCGATTGGACAGGTGAGATTAGAAATTCTTCAGATTCGCAATGTGGGTAAACTAAGAGCTAAGAGCTAAGAGCTAAGAGCTAAAAGCTAAAAGCTATTCAGCCTTCTCTGCATACGTGGCGCGGGTAAAAACCAGATCGAAAATGTACGGGACCATCCTCGCCGCCAGCAGAAGAGTTCCAGCAATGAGAAAAGTCGTAAACGAGAGCGGATGGTTCCACACCAGGCTGATGATCTCGACAATCAGGCTAAGAAGAATAAAGATGCCGGCGATCCGCAGCTTCCGTAAAACCATTTCAAAGGGCGTCATTCTCCGGGAGACCTCCATTGTTTGAGATATCCATACTGGCGACATCATGACCGTTGTCCGGTCTTGATGATGTAAAGCACATCATTCTTTCCTTTCTCCGGAATCTCCGGATGTGACGAGAATCACATTCGACGGTGACGGCCGGCACATCAGATTTGTGTTGATTTGCGCGAAAGTCTGATTTATTCGCGGGGGCCGCAGCGCAAAACGTGCTGAGCCCTGTTTGCGGAAAGGACGGTCCGGTACTTATGTCAGCTTCCCGGCTTGACCGGCACGGATCAAGGCAGTGCGCATGAAGTTCAAGGATGCGGAACACCTGTTGCGGATGGCCTTTCTCTTTGTTGCGGGTCTGATCGTCTTCGTGCTCCTGCGCAATGCGCTGGTGCCGCGCAGTTTCGGGCAATACGGTCACTACCGCGGCGATGCCCTCGGTGAAATCAAAGCCCGGCCGGTCGCCTACGCCGGACACGGTACCTGTGAGACCTGCCACTCTGACGTGCTGGAGGTCAAGGATAAGGGCAAGCACACACACGTCGCCTGTGAGAGTTGTCACGGGCCGCTGGCCAAACACGCAGACGATCCCACTGCGGTGCAACCGGAGAAGCTCGACACCAGAGTGCTCTGCGTGCGCTGTCATGAAGCCAATTCGGCCAAACCCAAATCTTTCCCGCAAGTGGTCTCTGCAGACCATTCGGCTGGTCTGGCCTGCAACGAGTGCCACAAACCGCACACTCCTGTAATCGAGGCCGAAGCGAAAGCTACCGGAGGTAAGAAGAAATGAACCTCAGCCGGCGTAAGTTCCTCATCCTTCTGCCTGCCGCCGCCCTGGCCTGGGAAAGCATCAAGGCCGGAACACCTGAAGCAGCGCCCAACTATAACGTAAGCCAACACTGGTGGGCCATGCTGGTGGATATCGAGAAATGCATCGGCTGCGGCAGTTGTGTGCGCGCCTGCCAGAAGGAGAACGACGTTCCGGACGGCTACTATCGCACCTGGATCGAGCGTTACCGGATTTCTGAAGTGGATGGAGTCGAGAACATCCAGGTGGATTCGCCCGATGGCGGCAAGAACGGCTTCAAGCCCTCCAATGAGCAGGGCCTCAAAGAATTCTTTGTTCCCAAGATGTGCAATCACTGTGCGGATTCGCCCTGCACCCAGGTGTGTCCGGTGGGCGCCACCTTTGCCTCTCCCGATGGTGTGGTGCTGATTGACCAGAAGTATTGCCTGGGCTGCCGCTACTGCGTTCAGGCGTGTCCTTATGGTTGCCGCTTCATTCACCCGGAGACCAATACGGCGCAGAAATGCACTCTTTGCTATCACCGCATAACCCAGGGTCTGACTACCGCCTGCTGCGAGGTCTGTCCTACCGCCGCGCGTCAGCTTGCCGACTTGAAGAACCCGAAAGATCCGATCCACGAATATCTAAGAACGCATAGCGTTCAGGTCTTGAAACCTCATCTCGCCACCGGCGCCAAGCTTTACTACAACGGCCTGGATGGCGCAGTGCGATAAGGAGAAATTGCCAGTGCCCACATTCGAAGGCTTCATGTATCCGAACGAAATCGAACTCCAGTGGAGCGTGCTGATCGTTCTCTATCCATTCCTTACGGGACTGGTTGCGGGAGCCTTCATCCTGGCGTCTCTGGAGCGGGTCTTCCGGGTGGAAGCGGTGAAGCCTACCTACAGGCTGGCCCTGCTGACGGCTCTGGCTTTCCTGCTGGTAGCGCCGCTGCCGCTGCAACTCCATCTTGGCCACCCTGAGCGATCTTTGGAGATGTACCTCACACCTCATCGCTCCTCGGCCATGGCCATGTTTGGCTTCGTCTATCTGTGGTATTTGATGGCGGTTCTGGTCTTGGAAATATGGCTCGATTACCGGCGTGACATTGTGATGCTGGCCCAATCGAGCACCGGTTGGAGACGGCTGCTCTACCGCGTCTTGACGCTTGGTTCTTACAACATCAGCGAAGCGGCGCTAGACCTGGATAACCGCGTGGGCTGGATCATTACCGTGATCGGCATACCTTCCGCCTTTCTGCTGCATGGGTATGTCGGCTTCATTTTCGGTTCCATCAAGGCCAATCCCTGGTGGTCCACGCCGCTGATGCCGGTGGTGTTCCTGTTCTCCGCCATGGTCTCCGGCATCGCCGCTGTGATGCTGATTTACATGGTGGTCAGCCGCATACGCCGCACTCCCATCGACATGCGGTGCGTGGACGCGGTGGCTAAATATCTGTTCTATACCTTCATCATCGATTTCACCCTGGAAATGCTGGACCTCATCCATCGCATCTATGAGTCGGACGAATCCTTCCGCAGCCTCGACTTCATGGTGCACACGCGGCTGTTTCTCTCCCAGGTCATCCTTCAGATTTTGCTTGGGACAGTGACTCCAATCCTCCTGCTGGCGGTGACGCAGGTATTTAAGTTGTCAGAAGCAGTTCGGAAACGCATCTACTCGCTGGCGGGCTCCCTCACTCTGATCGGCATTCTCGCCATGCGCTGGAACGTAGTGATCGGCGGGCAGTTATTCTCCAAGAGTTTCCTCGGATACACGACTTACAAGATGGGCTTGTGGGCAAGGGAAGGGCTGGCTACGGCCATTGTGCTGATGCTCCTGCCAATTTTCATTCTGTGGGTACTGGTAAAAATCCTGCCTCCATGGCCGGAAAAGGAAAAGGGGCTTCTGTCCCACGCCGCCTCCGCCGGCGACTGAGCTGGGACCACGCTGGACGAAGACAGAGCAGAAAGAGCAGAAGAGGAGGGAATGGATGAAAGGTTCTCTCGACGAACTCGTATCCGTTCTGGACCGTCTCATTACCCGCCTCGACGAACTGGAAAGCCGAATCACCGCCCTCGAACACCGATCCGGCGAACTCCACCCGCAATATCGCGCTTTACAAGACATCTTCCCAGCAGCGCCAATTGTTAAGCCCGCAACCGGGATTTCACTCTCGGCCGCTGCTGCGCCTGCCCTCGCGCCACAACATCCTGTTGAGCAAATGCTGGCGCTTTCAGGCGGCGGAGCAGCACCGGCCATCGGCAAAATCTTTCTGGGTATTGCAGGCGGTTATGTTTTACGCGCACTGGCTGAATCAGGTGCTGTACCCCAGTTGGCAATCGTCGCTGTCGCTTTGGCGTATGCCGGTGCCTGGCTGGTCTGGGCGGCGCGTGTAGGCCCAACCGCAAGATTCGCCGGAGGGGCTTATGTCATCACGTCAGCTCTGATCCTCTCTCCCATGCTGTGGGAACTTACGCTGCGCTTCAGAATTTTGCCGGACGTGGTGACGGCCGCCATCATTGCCGCGTTCGCACTTTCCGCTGCGCTGCTCGCATGGAAGAAGAATCTGGCAATCATCTTCTGGATTCCCACATTAGCCGCTGCGCTCACCGCCCTTGGCCTGCTGGTTGCAACCCGCGATCCTGCTCCTTTCATCCTCGCACTTCTGGCGATTGCCCTGGTCACCGAGACGGCAGCCTGCTTTGGCCGTTGGGTCAACCTGCGTGCTGTGGCAGCCATCCCCTTGGACCTTGCCATCCTGGTGATGATTGCAATTTACACAGCCGATCATGGCGCCCCACCGGAATACGCCCCTCTCAGCCGCACTCTGCTGCTTGCGCTGGCTGCGGCTCCATTTTTCGTCTACTCCGGCAGCTTGGTCTTTCGCACGCTGGTGCGGCGGCACAACCTTGCTTTATTCGAAGCGGGACAGGTCATGGTGGTCTTCGTGCTCGCGTGGCTCGGCGTCTTGCGTGCTACCCATCAGGCCTGGGCTGCCGGTATTGGATTGTTCTGCATGGTGGCGGCAGCCGCATGCTACTTTGCGGCCCATGCCGCCTTTGATTCCGCACCCCGCAGCCGCGACTACTATATTTTTTCCTCCTGGGCTGCTGCACTGCTGCTGGCAGGAACATGGATGGTTCTGCCGGGCACGGTTCTGGCGCTCTCTCTGGCGCTATGCGCACTGGTTTCTACCTGGCTTGGATTGCGTTGGGGAAGGTTGACGCCGTCATTCCATGGAGGGCTCTACCTGGCAGGAGCAGGGATCGCCTCCGGTCTGCTGGTGTATGCCAGCCTCGCCTTGTTCGATGGTTTCCCGCCATCGCCATCATCGGTCGCCATCGCCGTTGCATCTCTTTCTATCGCAAGCTATGCGATTGTATGGCGCCTCCGCAGTGACCAGTGGCAGCACCGCCTGATCCGTCTTCTCTTTGCAACTCAGGCCATCTACTCAGTGGCCGCCTTTGCGACAACCGGCATCGTGTGGCTGATCTGGACTTCCGCTTCGGCCACCCCTCCGCGCCTGGCCGGAGTTCATACGCTGGTGACCTGTGCCGCTGCTCTCCTCATAGGGCCGATGGGCGCGCGCCGGAACAGGGTTGAATTGGTGTGGATCTCCTATGGCGCCATGGGGTTATGTACTCTCAAGCTGCTGTTTGAAGATCTGCGCACAGGAAGTGCAGCATCCATCGCCGTATCTTTGTTCCTTTATGGCATTGTCTGGGTGGTGTTGCCACGATTGAATCGCGCCGCCAAGGTGGAGAGGGTGGCGAGTTCAGGGTAGGTATTAAAGCCAATAAAAGTAAAACGTTGATTGAGGAGCATTCGTAAACACTGGCCGACATATCGGTACCAAGCCGGTGTGCTCGTGAGCGCATGGGCGATTACAACTCGTTGCGATTAGAGATCAGGGAACAGCAAATCAGGGTCGCAAAAACTCATACTTGACACTGCCGAGGAATCCACTACCATATGGTTGTGGATAGTCTCGGTACAACATTTGCGGCTTTGTCTGATCCAACCCGGCGGGCGATGATCGAGCGGCTCTCCCGTGGGCCTGCCTCTGTGCACGCCCTGACGGAACCGTTTGCACTCTCGCAGCAGATGATTTCAAAACATATTGCCTACCTGGTGCGGGCGCGGATTGTGATCAAGGCGAAGCGTGGACGAGAGAGTATCTGCACGCTTAGGCCAGAGGCTATAAAGATAGTCAGCGACTGGGCGATTAGCTATCGCCAATTCTGGGAAGAGAGTTTCGACAAGCTGGACGTGGTTGTGAAGCAAATGAAAAAAGCGGAGGTCGGAGATGACAAAGAGCACGGTGAATGAGACGGAGCGGATGGTTGTCACCAGAGTTTTTGATGCCCCACGTGAGTTAGTTTGGAAGGCGTGGACAGACCCGAAGTACGTGATGCAGTGGTGGGGGCCGAAGGGCTTTACTGCGCCCGTTTGCCAGATGGATTTTCGCGTCGGGGGAAAATTTCTCTGCTGCATGAAGGCACCGGATGGGCAGGAGTTCTGGAATGCGGTTGAATACCACGAGATTGTTCCGCACGAGAAGATCGTTTCCTTGATGTACTTTTCCGACTCGAAGGGAAACAAGATTGATCCTGCGCAGCTAGGAATAGAACATGAGGCCATAGAGGGTGCGTACGACGTGACCATCTTTGAGGATCTAGGAAACGGCCAGACGAGACTCACCTTCATTGGAAATGAACCCATGGAGAGCGCGAAAAATAGCGGTCAATTAGAAGGCTGGAACCAGATACTCGATAAACTTGCTGCAGTTGTTGCGGGGCTGACGCAGGCGAAATAAGGGTAGTGGGTCAGTTTGAATCTCGGGATTGGGAAGCGGACCTCTGGTTAATGGTCACACCGACAATGCGGCGTGGAGATAGTGTTCAACCTCATCTTCGCGCAACGTCGGCTCAAGCTATTCTGAAGAACGTGGAAGGGAGATTTGCAGCATGGCAAAACTTGTCTGCGGATTGAGCCAGTCCCTCGATGGCAAAGCCAACTGCCCGGTATCCCCAGTTTTCAACTCTGAATAGCTCTTACTCTATAAAAATTCTATCTTGAAGTCTTCTGTGGAACAGAATTACTACTTCCAATAATCAGAACAATCTTCGATTTTACACTGCCGTTGGGCAACACTTGTTCGAAACGGAAGATCACATTCGTTAAATTCAGACAATTTTAATCCGGGAGACTTGAAGTGAACCCTTCCTCTTTTGCCGCTTTCAATCTTCGTCAACACCTTTCACGATCATATCTATCAAGTGGCATGGCTTGTGCCGTGTTGCTTTCTATCTGCATTACTACCGTGTCCGCGCAGGTTACGGTCTCCGCGCCTATCGATGGATCGGTAGTAAATTCTCCAGTGCTGCTGCAGGCGCAATCCAGTTCTTGTAGCTCGCAAGCCACAGGAAGTATGGCTTATTCCATTGATGACGGGGTAGACACAATATTCAATCCTGCCACCTCCATCAATACGAATGTAACTATGCCGGGTGGCGCTCATACGCTGCATGTAAAAGCCTGGGGCAACCAGGGAGCTTTGTGCATGAAAGATCTGGCGTTAAATGTGGGCAATGGTGTCGCGGTGAGTACCCCGACGAATGGATCCACAGTTACGAATCCTTTCAATCTGCAGGCGCAAGCGCCTTCCTGCGGTGGGCAGGGAACTTCAGCGATGGCCTGGTCCGTAGATGACGGTTCTGACACCATATTCAATGCCGTATCATCCATCAATACTTCCCTGTCCACATCTTCCGGATCGCATACCTTGCGCGTGAAAGCCTGGGGAAATTCAGGAGCTTTCTGCGAAACTGATCTAGCTCTGAGCGTTTCCGCGGTTGGTGCTGTAGTGGTTGCAACTCCTTCCAACAATGCCACCGTCAGTTCTCCATTCCCTCTGCAGGCACAGTCATCTTCATGCCAGGGCCAGACCACCGGCAGCATGGCCTACTCGCTTGATAGCGGAACCGATACGGTTTTTGATCCGGCAACCAGTATCAATACGTCAGTGACAGCTACCCAGGGAACTCATACCCTGCATGTAAAAGCCTGGGGTAATCAGGGAGCATTGTGCATGAATACACTGACCATTAACGTTACCGGAGGAGACATTACAGTTACGTCTCCAACCGGCACCAATGTTACTTCGCCCTTCACGCTGCAGGCTCAATCGTCTTCATGCCAGGGGTTATCCACCGGCAGCATGGCTTATTCAATCGACAGCGGTACAGACACCATCTTCGATCCCGCTACCAGCATCAATACCTCGGTTTCGGTCTCCACCGGCACGCATATACTGCACGTCAAGGCATGGAACACCAGTGGAGGCGTATGCGTGAAAGACTTGAACATCGATGTAGTGAATAATAGCTTGCAACCGCCTTCGAATGCGCAATCGCTGGGTGTGCTGGAACTCGATTCCGCTTATAACAACGGTACTGCAATCGCTGGTTGTGGCGGTGTCTCCGTCCAGAACGAATGGCAAACCCAGCATGACTGTGGCAGTGCGCCCGCCAATTTTGAAGATGGATCTACATCCCTGGCGACGAGTCCTACTCTGCCGGGCCATTCGCAGTCCAGGCAGTTCCATATGACTTACAGTGGAACTGGCGGAGCTATCCGCTGGTTTGATGCGCACCCCAATAACTCGAGCGCCTTTACTTTCCAATATGATGTTTATGTGTTCTTTCCCTTAGCCGCAGACGTAAACAATCTGGAAAACCTGGAACTTGATGTCAATCAGGCTTTGGATGGAACGGGTGTGTACATCTTTGGTGCTCAATGTTTTCTGGGACGGCAGGACTCTTCGGGACAATGGGTAGGTGTTTGGCAGGTGTCAAGCAATGGGGCGCACTGGATTAATACCAACGCCACCTGCAGCCAGTCTCAATTCGCTGCCAACAGTTGGCACCATATCCAGGTTCGCTCTCATCGCGATTTGTCCGGCGGATCCACCATCTTTTATGACGCGGTCGCTGTGGATGGTAGTGTTTCGCAGATCACCAGTTGTTCTGAACCGAGCACCGGTGCAGCCGTATCATGTACCGGCCAGAAGGATACGAATGCTACTGGCTGGTCACCCACAATCGGGCCTAACTTCCAGCTTGACGGCAGAGGCACGAGTGGCGCCATCACTGCCTACGCAAATAACTTCCAGATCTACTGGTGGTAATGAAAGCGCGGACGCTACATTAGCGTCCGCGCTTGAGTTTAGATGGAATTGATCTGCTTACCGGCATAAGACATCCTTCTGCCGGTATGCAGATTAAATGTCCCCTAGTGACAACTTATCAATCCACAAGGAGTAAGAATCGGGAACGCCGTCCTCTACCAGTTCGATTTTCATCGTTACTGAAGCCGCACCGCTGTTCGCAATAGAACTCTTGAAGATATCAAAGTTGTAGACTGCGTTGTTGATGACCATGTCACGATAATGCAGCCGGTTATCACTCGTCCGTTCAAAGCGGAAAGTGAAGTGGTTCCAGCTATTCGCCGTAAATACGGCGCATCCTATGCTGGTATTTTGCCAGCCGCCAGTACCAGGATCCCACACTCTCCATAACTTGGTGGCTTTGAAGTCGCATTCCACCATGAATGGGTATTGATGGCCACCGGTCACTTGGTTCACCTGGAAGTTCAATGCCTGGGACACGGTTGGATTATTCATATAGGCCCAGAAGTCCAGAGTGAATTGAGTCGCCGAGGTATTCATTCCGCTGGGAGTGGTAGACCACTGGGCAGTCTGGAAGGTTGTAGTGCCACCGGCCGTGAACTGGGTTGATCCGCCATCCTGTGATGGGCTGGCAACATTGTTGACCGCCGGTGAGCAAAGAGGAGAAGCACAGGGTGCCCACGAGCCGTCATCGATATTGGCGCTGACTGCCATGATCCTCATCTGGTCAATCCAGATGGAATACGGGTCAGGAACACTATCGCCCACCAGGTGAATCTCAGCCGTCATCGAATTGGCCGAGGTGTTGGCAATGGAATTGGTAAACAGATCCAGGTTGTATGTGGTGCCGTTAATGACTATGTCCTGGTAATGAAGCTGATTGCCTGCAGTGCGTTCAAAGTGGAAAACGAAGTGGTTCCAGGAGTTGGCAGTAAAGGCAGCGCACCCCAGGGTGCTGTTGGTCCATCCGCCCGTGCCGGGATTCCAGACTCGCCAGACGCCTGTACCTTTGAAATCACATTCCAGCATGAATGGATACTCCTGCCCGTTAACGATCTGGTGGGCATTGAAGTTCAGCGCTTGCGGGGCTGAAGAGTTTGTCAGGTACACCCATACATCCATGGCAAGCTGGCTGTTGCCGGCGAAGGTATTAGTGGTCTGTTGAGTCCACCGTTGCGTATCGAAAGGAACCGTCGAGGTGAAATCGAAACGGGTGGACGCTCCATCGAGGGCCGGGGCCGTAACATTCGTCGCCGATGCTGCGGGCGTCCAGGTATTGTCATCCAGATTCGCGTCTCCGCCGGATGGTGGCGGCGGTGGAGTGCAAGTGCCGCAGAAAAAGTCATTCATGGCACTCACATTGGCTGAAGCGCCTGGATGGGTTGAGACTTGTAGCGCATCGAGGATCGTCCTGAGTGCGTTCTCATGCTTATAAGGTGTGCTGGATGCCGTACCTTTAACTACAGTTGGACCAATTACGGCGGTATATACCTGGCCGGGCACATCGCCGTCGCCATTATCAAAGGTGATGAGCAATAAACCCGTGCCGCCCGTCTGGAAATAAGATTGATTCAACACGGGTGCAACGTTGCTCTGCAGCCATGCGTCCGCTGCTGCTGGCGTACCGTCATGGGCGTCATGTTGCAGGTTAGGGACAATGATGGAATATTGCGGAAGCGTGTTGTTTGCTAAATCTGTGGCAAATTGTGTGAATGGGACCATCTTTTGTTGTTGGGTGGCGCTGTTGACGATATCGGAATACCACGCCGCCGGGTTATGGCGCTTCACATAGAGCCCGTCAGAAGAAGCAGATCCCATAAATCCTACGCTGGGCAGTGACTCTGCGTAAAGCTTCCAGCTAATGCCTCGGGAATTCAGTTCCCGAAAGATATTGTCATCAGTAATCGTGTTCGCGCAGCCACCTCCATTGCAGCCGAAATTGTTCGTGCCTGCAGGCAGGGAAGAGGGAGAGCAGTCAGTTGAATTGGCGTGACAACTGCCGGAGGAGAGCCACAGGTAATCAAGCAGCGAGCCTCCACTATCAGTGGTATAAGCGGTAGCATGGCCGTAAGTGTTTCCTTCATTGATGAGCCAGGGCATAAAATTAGTGCTGTCTCCGCTATTGGTGACCGTACTATAGCTCCGGTTTTCTTCGATCACCAGAATCACATGGGAAGAAGCCGGGACTTGGGCAAAAGCGGGTAAGATAACACACAAGAGCAGCAGAGCTGTTGCAAATATCGCAACCTTATTCCTGAGACAAAGCATATACAAGGGAAGTCCTTTCACTTCTAAATGGTTCGGTCTTGTTGAATGATGAGTTAGTGTTTTAAGTAATTGTGCTAGCGATGGACTGCAGAGCTGTTCGATCATCGTGGAAGATCTGAGAGAGAAGGAAGTGTGTAATGAACTTCAACGATAGTACCCGGTCCGCTGCTTAGAGTTGCAATTTTAATTCCGAAGCAGATGCTGGCCTGTTAGAGAGATTTTTGATGTAACAGCTATCCGGCGGGGAGAGTACCTGACTTATTATGGTGAGTCTGGGTTCTAAAGTGAGAACGCCTGTTCCATATGCCTGGCTTTTTTGTAAAATATAAATAGGTTGATGAGCTGGAACCATTTGAACCTGTGGCCATTGTCCACTTGGAAGGGTTATCCTGTAAGTAGGATATCCCTTTCGCCTGTACAAAGGCATAGCTACTCCACTCCCATGCTCACGGCAACTGCGAGGCCGGGTAATATCCCAACCACCTGACCCCCTGTCACTTCTTTTCCGGTTCCGTAAGAATCTTGGAGTTCTTTTCATCGGAGGCGAGCAGGTTGTGGCACGCGTCACAATCGTTGGCGATCGACTGTTTATCGGTACTTGAGTGCGATCCGTCGTGACAGCGGAAGCAACCGTCAGAATCGGTATGGCCGATATTGTTCAGGTATGTTCCCCACGTCACCTTCATCTCCGGAAAGACGTTCCGCTGGTAGGCGCTGAGAACCGCCTGGGCACTGCGATGCACCTCATTCGTTTGCTGCGTAAATACTGTGGGATAGTTTTTCTACCCCAGCCGAGGCAATTTCAGGATTAGAGGCTTTCTAAATATTGTGCCGACTCTTCTATGATTTCCGGAAGGATGATTTCCACACGGATGCCCAATATTACACAGGGAGTGAACGGGCTTAGTTCGTGTTACGATTCGCCTGTGCCATCAAAGATCCGAAGCGTGAGCTAGGGTAGGAAATTTCTTCAGACGCGTCGTTTGCACTCAGTCAGAGATGCGGGGGATGAGGAGAAGGCTGTAACCGCAGCTGTGGCATCAACGTGGGTATAAGAGCGAAAGAGGGAATAAGAACAATGCCGAGTGACAATATACAAATCTGCACCTACACATCCGGTGATCCGCGTGGTCAGTTCTTAGACTTGATGAAATTCGTCAAGAACGAACTCCGGAGCATTGGTGCATTGGCGCAAGAACGCCAGCACCATTGCACTTTTGAACTCACAGAGGAAACTATAACAGTGCTGGACAAGATGTGGGACAAAGCAATCCAGAAATGCAAAGACCCGGCTGAGCCGTATCCATCTGAGAAAAGTGCCAAGCTCGTGGCGGATTTTTCTGACTATGTGATGTTCGAGATGATGGTCAAGAGGCATTGGCATTGGCTGTACGAGAATTGGCATTCAATTCTGCCAAAGACTTAACTTAGATCATGGCCTTCACTCCGGCATATTTTCAATGCCGGGCGGGTTGCGGCTCGGTGGCGGGCCATCCTGCAGGTAGGAATATCCTTTCGCGTAGACAAACGCATATCCGCCCATGCCACGCTTACGCCAACTGAGAGCCCAAGAAATAATCCCAGCCATGTATACCGCATAAAGCCCTGTCACTTCTTTTCCGGTTTAGTCAGTCCCAGATCCGTAAGAATCTTGGGATTCTTTTCGTCGGAGGCCAGCAGATTGTGGCACGCGTCACAATCGTTGGCGATCGACTGCTTGTCGGGACTCGAATGCGAGCCGTCATGGCACCGGAAGCAACCGTCAGAATCGGTATGGCCGATATTATTCAGGTATGTTCCCCACGTCACCTTCATCTCCGGAAAGACGTTCCGCTGGTAGGCGCTGAGAACCGCCTGGGCACTGCGATGCACCTCATTCGGTTGCTGCGTATATACTGCGGGATAGTTTTTCTGATAATACGCTTCAAAGGCTGCGGGGATGCGCGCGGCAGCATCCTGGCTGCTGGAGTAATTCTGCTTCAGGATCTCAACCCCTTGCTTCTTGGCAAATGGCAGTGAAGGTGAGACCTCGCCTGAGGCCATAAGGCGATTCATGGCGCGCTCCGGCAGTTCGAACGTGTGGGTTGGACGGTTGTGGCAATCCATGCAATCCATGACTCGAAGCTGTGAGTCGTCGGGCGTCTTGGCGTCACTGGCATACACTGTGGACTTGCCGCCGGCTGTGTACTCTACCCAGGGGATGGTTTGTCTTTTAGCGTCGGAGGCATAATAGCGTACGCGCACCCCCTCGCCCAGATGCCGCCCATGGATACCCACGCCATAAGGTCCACCGCCAATGTGCAGCAACAAAACAGTATGTGTGAGCGTATTCTGCTCACGCACGAACCACGATGCGCCGCTTCCGATGTGACACTGCACACATTCCACACGAGCGTGCGGCGAACCCTGATACGCCGTATATTCCGGCTTCATTACCGTATGACAGGTCTGACCACAAAAGGAAACCGAGTCCATATGGCGGACTGCACCGTAAGAGAGTTGGCCGGTAATGAGAACGTTGAGAAAGGTAGTGATAACAACAAAGAGAATCAGCTTGCGGAACTCACGGTTCTGGAAGTCCAGCGCAGGAAAGTCGTGCGGATAGACACCCTGTTTCTGTTGCCGCCGGCGGTTGATATATACACCCAGAGGGATCAACAGCAGTCCTAAGATAAACATAGTCGGCAGGAACAGGTAGATCAGGATGCCGACATAGGGGTGTAAATTACCGCCGCGAAGGGTCACCGGCAGCAGAAACAGCCAGCTTACCCCGGCGATGGTGACCGCCACCACGCCGATCAGGCTGACTATGTTATTGGAAAGATAAACGAGCGGTGACAACCATTCACGCACTCTCATTGACCGCTTCTCCTGGTGTGGTCTGAAGAAAAATTGTTCATTCCGGGAATGACTCCTTGTACTGAAATGCCGTTCCTGTATCAAGACATGATTGAGCGTCCGTCTTCACGCCCGTCGGCTGCTGAAAAAATGCCCCGCCGATCCACAGTATCTCACCGCGATTGTAATTCACCATCTGGTCCGGCCCAATGATGAATGATGAATGACGAATAATGATGAATAATGAAGGAGGAGCCCGTCAGTCAGCAATCACAGATATCACTTCTCCTCAGCCCGCGTCTGCGCGCCTTATTGACCTTTCACGAAAGAGGCGACGGTCAGCCATAGCAATACGAAACCGATGACAATCACGGCCGCCCCCATTGTTCTTCCAAAATTTTTCAGCCAGCGCGTCGGCGCAAATGTTTTCCTCGCCTCTAACTGATCCGCCCCGGCCAGCCGCTGGTATTCCCCCGAGCGTTTCTCTTTCATCTCGGCGTCGTTTTCCGATCCTGTGAAGATGACGAGGTCCATAGGAAAGCTTCCCGGACGAAGATGCGTATTGAAGAAGTGGATGGCAAAGATGAACCAGACGGCGAGCAGGGCCTCCTCGCCGTGAATCAGCAGGGCAATATTGAGCCACGATCCGGGGAGGACTTTAGCAAAAAGAGTGGAGAACCACATGATGTAGCCGGAAAAACCGATGATGCCCATGCCCCAGAATACGGCCCAGTAATCGAATTTTTCCCAGTAGGCAAAGTGTTCAAATTTGGGCTGCGGCCCCCGCCAGAAAAACCAGCGGAGATGGCCATAAAGATCTTTCAGGTCCTTGAGGTTTGGAACCATTGAATTCGGTCCCCAGAAAGTCCCCTTGTCCCGTTGGATCAGACCGCGATGGAGCACATCGCCGAGATGCACCAGGAAAGCGGCGCTCAAAATGACTGCGCAAAATTTGTGAAAAAACAGAATCGCGCCGAAACCGCCTACTACGCCGGCGAATGACGATCCCCAACCAGAGCGGCTAAACCGCAGAACCATGCCGGTCAGGGCCAGCCCCAGAAAAGTCGCCATCACCACACCATGGAGGTATCGCTGGCCCAGCGAAAACCGGGTGTAGTAGGTGCGCGTGGTGCTTTGCTCTACGATTTCTTCGTGCTCGAGTATCAGGTCAGGCATTGGTATCCACCGATGCGTGGTTCCCAGCTTGGTGAACAACCGAGCGAATGAACCACAGAATTGTGTGCAGTCCGAAAAAGCTCAGCACTCCGCCGAGCAGCAGGTTCATGAACCTGGCCGAGAAGTACAGCGCGGGAAAAGATTTCATGTCGCGCGTGTCGGCGTGCGGACGGTAGCTGACGAAACTCGCGTTTGCCCCCGCGTGACAATGGCTGCACGTGGCCACCAGATTGGCGGGAGCAACGCTGGATTTTGGATCTGACGCGGGAAGGATCTCGTGATTTCTGTGACAATTCCCGCAGCGCGCTACTTCCACGTATCCGAGGGCCGAGACTTGGGCATGAAAGCTGTCGGAATAAGTTGATAACTGTTTTTTGTGACAACTCCCGCAGGTCGCCGGTGTTTTTGCCTGCCAGGCAACATTTTCCGCGCGGCTGATCTGGTGAGCGGTATGGCAGTCAATGCAGACCGGAGCTTTCGTGTCTCCGGCGTTCAGCTTTCTGCCATGGATACCGGCAAAGTATTCAGCCTTGGTCCCGGCATGGCAGGAGCCGCAGGTGTTGGGAATGTTCGTACGGTAGGTGCGGCTTTGTGGATCTTTGTGGCTGAGGATCTTATGCGATCCGTGGCAACTGACACACGACGCAGCTACCAGCAGGCCACTCTTGTTGAGGGCAAATCCATGAATCGAGTCCATGTAGCCCTGATACACATTGGCCAGACCGTGCTGCTTTGCAAAATCCTGGTTGCCATGGCATGTCCCGCAGGTGCGGGGCACGTTTAACTGATACACCGGCGAGCGCGGATCAGAAACGGGAACAATTTCATGTGGGCTATTGTGGCACGCAAGGCAGGAGGGGCTGGCTGCCTTCTTGTGCATGCTGGCATCCACATCTCCCGCCTCACTGCTATGGCACGTTTCGCAGGCTACCTGCGAAAGTTTTTCCGGATGAGGATAGTCGGAGATATCGCTGTGGCAGTCGGTACAGCTCAGGCTGCCGTGGACGCTTGCCTTATGCTTGGCCTGGTCCACGTAGACGCTGTGTCCTGCCTGATCTGTCAGACTTTGGTCAGCGTGGCAGGACAGGCAATCGACACCCTTTGATGCGCCGGCAGCGGCGCCTCCCGCTGTACCAAGCGCCAACAACAATGCCGCAGCCACATGTAACACGGCTTCCTCCTACATTCTTCTGCCCAGTGGACGATGTGGGCTTCTCAAGCCCTATTTCAAAGAACGGCAGAATTTGACCAGGGCTTTGATTTGATCGTCGGTGAGCTTGCCGTCGTATCCAGGCATCTTGTCCTTGCCTTTTTTGACAATGTCAAACCACTCGTTGTCGGATTCTTTTGACGCTTCGGGAGAGTGGAAATTTCTCACGCCTAATTTCTTGCCTATCGCCGTGTCGCCTTTTCCGTCAGCGCCGTGGCAAGACTGGCATTTTGATTTGAACAGGGCTGCATCATCCTGCGCGAATGCGCCGGTAGCAGAGACAAGCATGAGAATCATTGCTGCAGCAGTGAATCGAAGCAGTTTCATTACATACCTCCATGAACCCCGGACCGTTTATCGCTGCGAGCGTGAATGTTTCGGTCCCCTGGAATGCCACGGGCAGTATTGATCCGGAGCGGATCTTTCTTTGTAATTTGTAACTCCAGCCGGCCTGAACTTCTTCGCCGGGCACTATGTCCATCAGGTCAATGCCAATCGCTGATGAACTCCTTAGTCTGCCCCCCAATACACCTGTAACGCTGTGACGCACGTCACGCTTTGATGATTCCAACAGCTCATCGTCAGATTTCCCAATCAAACTGCATTGCTAACGTTCGAATTCTTCTCTGCTTGCGACGAATTCTCCCGCGCAGCCCAGGGCGGGTGCGGTACATAGGAGCAACACACCGCTAAATTCAATACACATCAACTACTTTTGTTACCTCTGCGTCCTCTGCGGTTAAAGGTTTGGTTGTGGCGTGGAAGAATGGTCGGCGGCTGGATACTGAATGCTGTGGCAGACACTCATCCACAACCATTGTCCTGCAACAATGCACTCGATAAGGACAACCGAGGCCTGGGAAAAATGAAGCCGGGAACGGTTCAGGCGGTGAGCATCATGGATTAGAGCGGGATGCGGCGCCGGTTACTTGAGCGCCGCACGACCACGCTCATCTGCTCACCCGCTTTACTTCAGCGTGTGGATGTATTTGACCAGGGCTTTGATGTCATCATCGCTGATCTTTCCTTTATAGGCGGGCATCTTGCCTTTGCCATCCGTAGTGATCTTGATCAGGTCAGCATCTGAGGCCTTGGCGACTTCCGGATCGTGGAAATCTTTTGTACCCATCTTCTTGCCGGCGGGTGTGTCACCCTTGCCGTCGGCGCCATGGCACATCTGGCATTTGGATTTATAAAGCGCTGCAGCATCCTGGGCTTGAGCTGGCCGTACGGTGCTCATCATCAGGGCCGCAGCCAGGGCAAATATTGCAATACGCGAGAGTTTCATGATCGTCTCCTGTGCTCCTCCAGCGCGGCGGATGAGCACTTTTCACTAATGTAAACACATTCCTGCTGCGTTCCACTCTATAGCATCAGCACTGTAACACGCTGATTCCGCAGCCCTTATTTCAGTGTATGAATAAATTTCACCAGCGATTTGATCTGCTCGTCAGTCAGTTTGGCCCCGTATGCGGGCATCTTGTCTTTGCCTTTTTTCACGATGTCAAACAGTTCTGCATCCGAAAGCTTGGCGACCTCGGGTGAGTGCAGGTCTTTGGCTCCCACCTTTTGTCCTGCGGGCGTATCGCCTTTACCGCCGGCTCCGTGGCAGATCTGGCATTTTGCTTTATAGAGCGCGGCAGCATCATCCTGTGCATAGGCGGAAGCAGCCAGTCCCAGTAGCAGGACGGTGGCGGCGACGGTGAATTTCAACATCTTCATAAGTTCCTCCGGGAGAGTTTTTCTTGCATGGCCCCAACCACTCTTACATCGAATACCGCAGTGACACCGTGAACACATTGCCTCTGAAGTCCCGTGGCAGTGTCGGCCCGGGAGTAGATTTCTCGTTGTAGTCGTAATAATTCCAGTTCGTCTTGTACGTCAGGTTCTTGGTCAGCTCTACAGCCAGCGTAGCGCTGGGCAGGTGATAGTTGAAGTTCAGCGGCCCGGTGGGCGCGTTGGGATTCAGAATCAATGTAGTTCCGGTGCTGCTGGTGATGGTATAACCCACTCCTGCCGTCACCCGCTTGATCGGCTTCAGGTAGAACGAGCCGGAACCGTAATGAGACAGGTTGCTGTAGAACGACAAGCCGGAAAGGAATGGCGTTCCGCAGCTTAACGTTCCCGGGGTAGTCGGCGTTGCCACAAAGCAGATGTTGGTCTGCGAGAAGATGTCCTGGTAGTCGTAGGAGAGATCCACTCCCCACCATTTGTTGTCCGGCATAAACGAGCCGCTGAAGGCGAAGCTGCGGTTGTGCTGCAGATTGCCAATATCGGCGGTCGTATTGCGGTTCTCGCGGATGTAAACGGAGGCGCCCAGGTTCACCCAATCCTTGGGCTTGTAGGTTGACCGGATCTTGTATTCCTGCATGTGCCGCGGGCTGATGCGCGTATAAGCATTGTCGGCAGAGAAAAACTCCGTGTCGGCGCTGATGCGGAACTTATCCGTGGGCCGGGCGGAAAATCCGATAATTCCGGAATGGCCATTGATCTCGACGAAGTTGAAGTCTGCACCCAGCACTGTGGCCTGGCAGATGCCGGTTGCAGGGTCGGTAGGTAAGGTGGCGCAGGCCCCTCGGTGAGCATTGTTGGGGAAGAAGGTCTGCAACTGAACGTCAGAATCATCATGGGTGATCTCACGCCGTTGATAGCGGTAACCTATATAGGCGCTGACGCGCTTGGTGAAGTCGTATTCCAGTTGGAAGGTATTGAACTTCTCATCCTGCCGCAGGAAGTTGTTGAGCACGTCATTGATCACGTCCGCACCGGAAGCCGCGAGGTGCTGCGGGCAGGTCGCTGCTGTGAAGGGCGGCGGACAAGTCGCAGGAGAGAACGGATTCGGGGTAGTGGCCAGAGTGGCAGCAAAAAGTGCCGTGGTTGTGTAGTTCCATCTTCCCGGGATACGGAAATTGTCGAACCGGAAAGTGTCTACGATGCGGAACCGGTCGGTAACGCGCGCGGTGATAGCGAAATCGGCGGTGGTGGAAATACGGTGCGTCAAAGCCGCTCCGACCTGGTCTGAGAAACGTGTCCTGGTTCGGGTGGTAAGACCGGTAAATAGTTCGTTGAAATCGGGCAGGCTGGCTTCTGCGTCAGAGTAATTGAATCGGGCAGACATATCGAAGCGCCGGAAATAATTGCTCTGGAGGGTGACCTGCTCAGTGGGAAACGAATTACGGTTGCGTCCCGTACGGGAGTAACCGGTATAACCGTTGCAGGCCGGATTCACAAAGCCGGTAGCCAAAATCGGCGTGGCGCAGGGCTGGCCGGCAGCCAGGTTCCATGGAAGACCCAGATTCACTGGAGTACCGCTGGAGAGCCTCAGTTGGGGAATACCGAAGGTGATCCCCGGATCGAGCGTCGCCGTAGTGTCGCCTTTGAAGTAAGTGTAGAACTGATCGTAGTTGATGCTGGTGCGCGGAATGAAGCGGAACGAAACACCAATCTGGTAATTGTCTGTAGTGTTCAACGTAGGCTGAAGCAGCGGCGCTTCGGTGCCCTCGTGAATGCTGGACCACGAAGTGCCTTCATTCGCCACCCGCGACCATCCCATGCGTACTCTCACCTTGGAGAGCGGGAAGAGGTTCAGGTTCACGTCGCTCATCCTGCGGGTCAGCAAAAACTCGTGCGGTGAATTCAATATGGGCACATTGGGATTCGTCAGAGTGGGAATCGCAATAGTTGGGTTCAGAGGATTGGCGAACAGGTCATAATCAAAAATATATTGATCGCGCCGGAAGTTCGCGCCCAATGTATAAATCCGTCCTTTTTGTATACGGAAGCGGCTCACGTTATTCGGATCGCCGCCGTAACCGAAACTGTTGAAAGTGAGATCGTCAAACAGCAGGCCGGTGTGCGTGGGCGAATGCATGTCCAGGCTGTATTCCAGCAGCCTTGGCCCGGTACCCAGGTTCACCATCGTAGACCACATCGCGGGGCTGCCGGTGAAATCGCTGATCCGTCCTCCGAATTCAGCCGATTGCTTGATCTCGAACCCGAAGCCCGTTTCTCCTTTGTTCTCTTCTGTAGTCACGGCGGTGGTCAGGTCACTGGATTTGTGTGCAGCATCCACGCTTACGCCGGGTGTGATCTGCTGGCTGCCTCCGGCTGCGCCCTGTTCGCTCGATTGCTGCGCACTCAGCGGCAGAGCAAACATTGCTAACAATGCTGCCGCCAGTACGCGCGATTTACTTGAGTGGACCACTTTTTCGCAGTTCATCGGTCACCTTCCCTACGGCTTGAAGAAGAAATGGTCCGAATTCGAACCATGGATAGCTACGTGGCACATGGTGCAGGCCTGGTACTTCTGCGCCTGGTTATGGAACGACGGTATGGCTGGAGCGGCTGAATCCACCGTGAACGTATGGCACTCAAGGCACAACAGGTTCACGTTGGCGCGCCGCAACTGCCGTGGATTGGATGATCCATGCGGCTGGTGACAGGCGATACATCCTTCTGTCTTGACCGGGGCATGCTCAAAGGCGAACGGTCCTGCTTTGTCGGTGTGGCAATTGAAGCAGACCATGTCCTGCGCGGCCGTGGAGCGCAGTTGCCGCGTCTGGAAGCCTCCATGTGGATTGTGGCAGTTGCTGCAGGCCAGCAGCCCTTCATTCACCTTGTGGTGATAAGGCTTGGAAAAGTCGGGCTTCACTTCCTGGTGGCAGCTATAGCACAAGGTCGGCTGCGCTGCTTTCAAAAGCTGCCGCTCGATCTTGGGCGAGTGAACCGAGTGGCAGTCCACACAACCTACGTTGTTCTTCAGGTGTTGTGAGCGCAGGAAATTGCTGTGCTCTTCGCCGAACTCATGGCAGGCGAGGCAGCGCTTCGAAGATTCTTCCCGGGAGAGCGGGCCGAATCTTACGATCTTTGCCGGATCGGCGGATTCTGCATGCTCTTTGCCCGGGCCGTGACAAGCTTCGCAGCCTTGCCACTCCGGTCCCTGGTGTCCGGCCAGTGTCGTCTTCCAGTGCGGCCCCCGGTCAAAGCTCTTGCCCTCCGCTTCATGGCAGGTCTTGCAGGTATCGGTGCCTACGTACTGCGAAGGGTCGGCTTTGTAATGATCCATGATCTTCTGGCCAGATTCGCCGGAAGAGCTCTTTTTCGCTTTCTGCTGGTTTGCGTCCTGCTTGCCGGTCGCATTGGATGATTTGCTGTCACTGCTGTCTTTCTGCTGCTTGGCAACCGCTACGCCAAAGAACATCAGCGAAAGTGCGACGACCACCAACCACCACCATTTCCTCATTCTTCTGTTATCCATCAGCCGAGCCCTCGCATTTCTTGAATTGGCTGCACGTAACATATTCAGCTCTCACCTGCACACCGTACTGTGACGTGCGTCACATCTCTGTAATTTTTACTGCTGGAAAACGGTTACGAAAGTTTCCCCCGTGTGAAGTATAGGGGTTCATTGATGGATGCCGGCCACAGCTTCTTTGCGCCTGTCATTTCGTTCAATATGCCGGATGTACATTTGCAATCCCACCAGCATGAGCAGAATAGCGACCAGCGAAAATCCCAGGCCAACACGGCGGAAATTACGCTCCTCCATCGCTTTCTTGCCGGCTTCGTAATCCTTGGCCGCGGTGGCCATTCCCAGCTTGATATCGGCTTCCAGCAGGGCAGGCTTGAAGCTGTGAATCGTGACGCGAGACTTCATCAGGGCGTCATGTGCCTGCGTGAGCTCAAGCCGTGGCTGGCTCACCTCCATGCCGGAACGTTCGGCCCGTCCCAGTATTTCGTCAGCGCTCTTGATCGAGGCTGCAAGTTGCGTGAGTTGCTGCTTCATCTGCGCCGCCGCTGTAAATCCGGGATCGCCATCGGTGTGACACTGCGTGCAAACCGCCTTCTCTCCGGTGCCGATCAGCTCATCGGAAGGCTGCACGATTTCATGATTGCTGTGGCAGGTCACGCATCCCGGCAGGCCTGCGGCTGTGAATGCCTCCTGATGTGGGCTGGAGGAGAACAACTGCGCCTGGAACACATGGCAGGTAGAGCAGACATTGGCCACATTGGCTACTCCCGGAGGACTGGCCGCATGGTTGCCGTGACATGTAGTGCAGGTAGGGGCGCTGAGATCGCCCCGGGCTACCATCGCATTGTGGTGGACGCTCTTGCTGTATCCGGCAAACTGGTTGGTGGGAATCTTATAGCTACTCATGTAATTGGCATCTGCATGGCAGCGCGAGCAGGTAGTGGCAACATTCAGAGGATGCACCTTCGATTGCGGATCGCTGGGTGGACGCAGATCGTGGACGCTGTGACAATCCACACACACAGCGACTTTGGTATCGCCCGCGGCCAGCCGCTTCCCGTGAACGCTGGTCTTGTACTGGTCCAGTTGGTCGGTCCGCAGGCTGGGATTGTATTGGCGCATGTATGCCGGATTGGAATGGCAGCTTGCGCAGAGCTGGGGAACGTCTTTGTGCGCGATCTTGCCCTTGAAGCCGGCCTTGCGGCTCATGGCCTGCCCGGCATCATCATCATTGGCGTCACCGCCATGGCAGCTCACGCAGGTGAGTCCTTTTTGCGAGTGAATGTCATGGCTGAACTTCTCTTCGGTTACGCCCAGTTCATCCGGCAGGATCGAATGGCAATCCAGGCAGGAATTCTTGGCTTGAGGATGTGCCTGCAGGGCGGACGCCTGGGTCTGGGCTCGGCACGGCGAGGTCATGCACACCACCAGCAACAGCATGACCGCGGGAAGAACTGCGCGCAGTTTATTGTGCAAAATGACCATAAATTGTCATACCTGCTATGTATGCCAGAGCGAATAACGCAACTCCCGCGATCCATTGTCGGGTGCGCGCCGGGTGCTCGCGTTCGAAGAATGGGATCAGGAGCCACAGGAATGCAACTAATCCAAATGACAGTATCCCCAGAATTTCTCCATCTATTCCGGCCACCTTGGAAGGGATAAGCTTCAGCGTCTGGAACATGAACAGGAAATACCATTCCGGCTTGATGCCTGCGGGCGCTGGAACAAACGGATCAGCCTTTACACCCAGATCCCAGGGAAGGATGGCGGCCAGCGCGCCCAGCACTCCCAGGGCGACATACCAGGCCATCAGTTCGCGCAGCATGAAGTTGGGGAAGAACTTCATCTCCCGCTGTGAAGTGGGCCTGGCCAACCATTCGGCCTGTATCTTCGGTGGAACGCTGATGCCCAGGCGCTGCACCAGTAGCAGGTGAATAAGGATGAGCAGCGTTGCCAAACCGGGCAGCACCGCTACGTGGAATCCGAAAAAGCGTGTAAGCGTGGCGCCGGTTACATCTTCTCCGCCACGCAGAAAGATCATGAGCGGTTTGCCGACGATGGGAACCTGCCCCGTGATCTCCGTGCCTACCTTGGTGGCGAAGAATGCCAGCGTGTTCCAGGGCAGCAGATATCCGCTAAACCCGAATCCCAGCACCAGGAAGAGCAGGATCATGCCGGTGAGCCACGTCAATTCACGCGGTTTACGGTAAGCCTTCAGAAACAGCACGCTGAACATGTGCGCAAAGGCGGTAAAGATCATCAGGTTGGCTGACCATGAATGAATGGAGCGTATGAGCCAGCCGAACTGCACCTGGGTCATGATGTACTGCACGCTCTCAAAGGCCTCATTTGCGCCCGGCCTGTAATAAAGAAGCAGCAGGATGCCGGTGAGCACCTGAATAACGAAGAGAAAGAGCGTGATGCCGCCCAGAAAGTACCAATAGGTGAGCCGGTGGCGCGGCACAGTCTTTTTCTTGAACGGCGCCAGCAGTTCGTTGAGGTTAAACCGCCCGTCAATCCAACTGCGAATCTTCTCTAGGGGGGCCATCTATGCCTCCGTGCGGCGTCTCACGTGGATTTCTTCTCCGCGCACCTGCACGTCAAAAGCCTGCAGCGGACGCGGCGGCGGCCCGGCAATGTTCTTGCCGTTCAGGTCATAGTGGCCGTTATGGCAGGCGCACCAGATGTGCTGGAGATCGTCGCGATACTGCACCGTGCAGGAAAGATGCGTACAGGTCGCCGACATCGCGCGAAACTCTCCACTGGCTGTGCGAACCAGAATCCCAGGGTGGCTGCCGAACCTGAAAATCTTGCCGCTGTTGGGCTTCAGGTCGGCGATGCGCCCGGCAACCACCGAATCGCTGCCCATATCAAGAGCTTTGGGTGGAATCAGGTAACGTAAGACGGGATACAGGAAAGCAATGGCAGTGGCCATGAATCCCGTTCCCAGCAATGCCTGCACAAATTTTCTGCGGGGAACAGGGGTGACAGGTCCTTCCGGCTTGGCCATGCCTGTGTGTGTTGTTGCCATGCACCGTCCCTCCAGATCATAGGGGTAAACAACCGGCGTGAACCGGGCGAACGACAGCCCGCCCACGGTCTTCATGATGCTGTTCGAAAGTTATAAGGAACTCTGAGGACTTAGGCTGTGACGTGCGTCACACTAGAGATCTCCGGATACTGGTTGAGCAACCGGGTCAAACTGGCGGAGGCACGGCAGCGCCTGTCGGTGGTAATGAAAGTTGTCGTATGACATTAAGCCTGAGAGCGGCATAAATCAAGAGAGTATTGTTACCGGGTGTAATTAAAAGTGCGAGTCAGCTATGCAGCTTGCTGATGCACGTTGCTCCAGTAATCTTCCCAACCATGGTTGGCTCGCAAGATCCG